>NZ_NOLK01000004.1:0-128233 GCF_002245985.1 Nostoc sp. 'Peltigera membranacea cyanobiont' 232 | reverse complement strand
CGTTACGAACTCCGTTCTAACACACCCTACAATAGATAATTTCGTTCAAAAATCAAATAGTAATCCTATATAGGAATCCGGTTTGATGGCTGAAAATATACGTAGGATGTGTTAGCGATAGCGTAACACACCTAACCATAGATCGTGGTGCGTTACGAACTCCGTTCTAACACACCCTACAATAGATAATTTCGTTCAAAAATCAAATAGTAATCCTATATAGGAATCCGGTTTGATGGCTGAAAATATACGTAGGATGTGTTAGCGATAGCGTAACGCACCTAACCATAGATCGTGGTGCGTTACGAACTCCGTTCTAACACACCCTACAATAGAGAATTTTGTTCAAAAATCAAATAGTAATCTTATTAGTAGGGGCAATTCATGAATTGCCCCTACCGGAAAATCTTGGATTAAAAATAAAAGCTTTTTACCCTATGAAAAAGTTCTTACTTTATTCTTGTAGACGAGCAATTACACAGTGCATAACTTTAATTTCATTAACAATTCGATCCAGTTCTGTGGATAAGGGAGTTTGTTCTCGAACGGCTTGTAATGTAGAAGTTAAAGTCTGGGAATTTGTGGCAATCTCTGATAATCGAGCGGTATGTAGCTGCTCAATTTGGTTGTGAATTACTTCAAGATAGCTATCTAACGCTGGTAACGGTTGGGGTGGCTGTCTTTGCCCAAGAGCATCTGCTAAGTTTTCCAAAACTTGAATAATGATATCAGTAAGTAGCTTGATTTCAGTAAATTGGTACTCGCCGCTAAATTCTCGCTTATGTTCTGCCAGAGTTGTAACCGAACTGAAAAAGCCACGAATGTATGTTATCAGCGTCATTACAGGTTCGATTTCTCCCTGAATGTGACGCGGTTCGCTGAACAATCGTTGAGCAGCTGCGTTAGCGTTGACGTTTTCTAGTGCCGCTTGATGGCGTAGCATATTCATAGATTCATCCGGTTGTGGATGCAGATAATTAGCAATAACCTGTTGAAAGTAGGCAAGATTGGCTCGAATTGTCTTTTCCAGTTGTGCGGGAAGTTGCTGTCGTTCCCAACTGGGAAAAAGCAAATAGCTGCCAAGCAGTGCTAAGACACCCCCAACTAAGCTATCGACAATCCGCAATACTCCAACTTCCCAGCCACCTCCACTAATAAGATTGAGTAGTAAGATGATGGCAGGAGTCAGCAGGATAATAAATATGCTGTAGCTTAACGATCGCACCGCCATCGCAACAAACACTAGTAACAAAAAACAAACTGCGATCGCTAATGTATTTTTAAGAAGTAAAACCAAAGTAATACCAATAATCCCACCGAAAATAGTCCCAATAACTCTTTGTACTGTCGTCTCAGATGTTCCCCCAAAGTTTGGTTTGAGTGCAACTAAAGCTGTTAGCGTTATCCAATAACCTCTAGGTAGTGGCAATATTGAGGCAAGTAATTCAGCGAAGGTTACGATCAGTGCGAGGCGCAACGCATGACGAAAGAGGACTGACTCAAAGGTGAAGTTCTGCCGCAATGTATCAATAATTGCAATAGGCTCTGACTGGGCTGGGGGAGAAATATCTCGCTGGGTAATACTGCGCTGTTTTCCCTGAATTAAATCTGTTACAACATCAGCATCAGTATGAATTTGCTGTGCTAACTTTGTCAGGCTGGCTGTAATCTTCCTAATGTTGACTACATCGGGATATTCATCTATCTGAAGATTTATCGTTTGATTGAAGACTTCAGCGCGGAGAACTTCCCACTGGTACTCTAGTGCTTCAACTGTCCGATCTAGCTCCCCCAAGTGAACTGAGTTTTTTCCTTTGGCGATCGCTTCTGACAACATTTGCAAAGCAATTGCCAATTGTTCTATCACTTGCTGAATCTCTTCTTGTAATCGATAAAATAGTTGATGTTCGGATGCGATCGCTAACAGTTCGCTCAGTGCCACAACCGAATTGACAATTTGATTTACATCCTCAATTAATACGAGTAACTGATTTCCCCGCAGGGTAGCTCCTCTTTCCCTAGTCCAAATAGTTGTCCAGACACTACGAGCAGATGTCAAATCCTGGATGACGGTATCTTGAGCTTGTAAAAATTGCCGTGTCCACTCCTGACGCTCATTTGGGTTTACTCCTCTCTGACTTGCCAAGTTTACAAATTGGCTCAACGATAGATAACAGTTTGCAACTATCTGCATTGCCGGCACATCAGGACGCACCACCCATAAGCCTAATAACAACAAACTTGTCCACGCGCCACCAGCTAGACATAGCGCACAGTGCAGGATAAGAGTAGACCAATTAGAAAATGAAGCAAATTTAGCAAGGGAGATGACAAACATGATCGATGTAATCAAGCTGACAGATGCAGCCACATTCCCATAGAGACTTGCTAAACCTGCGATAAATATTACTAAGAAAGTTGTCGGGATCGCTAACCAGAGATGATTACTAACCAAACTGGCGATTAGGAACATCAAAGTTACCCCAATCGTAGCTGCTATCATAGCAGTCGCTCTCTGGCGATAGGCTCCGTCAACATTTACCATTCCCACAAACCAAGCTGCCATCGTAGCGATCGCACTTTCAGCCGCATGATTAGTAATAATGCCAATTCCAATGGGGACACCCAAGATGAAAAGGCTACGCAATCCTGAGAAAATGGCGGGCTTACCCGGTTTGAGTTGAAACTGCTGCAACAACCAACTGAGAGGACGTTTATCTGTAGATTGCATTATTTAAGCTGGCGACTATAAACAAAGCAGTTCGCCTCTTACAGCATTTTAAACAAAATCACATCTATATTAACTTTCGCGTTCAGTCGTGTATCAATGCAGAGAAACAAGGGGCAAAATCCCCTTGTTTTAAACCTGCAAAGGCAAGTAAAGTCTCGTATAGATGCGGTTTCTAACCGCCTATTTCACTTTAATTTAGAGGATGCTCCAGAAATGGAGTAACCCTTGACCAGAAAAAGCTTCAATCAAAATTGCAGATAGAAAACCAATCATTGCAAGCCGACCGTTCCAATTTTCACTCTGAGGAGTGAAGCCAAAACGCACAGCATTAGGATCTTCTGAAACAATAGGCGTAGGATTCTTAAAACCTGTCATCAGTAAAACTCCAAAATTCAAGTTTTGTAGCAGTTGTAACTGTCTGTAAAGTAATGTAACAGATGTTGAAAAAAATGCAACATTGAGTGAGTAAAGAAAAGCTGAAGAAAATTGTATGTAACTTGGGTTAATTCAATCTGGCGATCGCATTAATGGTGAGTTAAACTGCGTTTGATTAGGGAAATTGCATCAGATTATACTCAAGCAGTACTTGAAATTCTATGCCAGTAGCCATTCACGCCGCACAAAAAGCACTATTCAACGTTTTTAGTAACGATTTCGCATTTTCCATACCAGCTTATCAGCGTCCTTATGCGTGGAAAAAAGACCAAGCAAGTGAGTTATTAACTGATTTATTCTCTTTTTTAGGGGATGGTTCAGAAGCTGTAACTGATGCTAATCCTTATTTTTTAGGAAGTATGGTTCTGATTAAAAGTGAAGATGCTTCTGAAGCAGATGTAGTAGATGGTTAGCAACGTTTGACAACTCTCACAATTCTTCTATCTGTTCTAAGAAGCTTGGCAAGTCCTGAAAGTTTAGTGGGATAAGAGGTTCAAAATGGCTATAAATCTAGATTCTGGTTTTGAAATTCTTTATCTTAGTGACCTTAAATATAATGAAATGACTGTTGAAATACAATATAAGGGACAACAGGTTGCACAAATCAATAAAGATAAAGGTTTTGAAAAAATGGAAATAGATATATACTCAGAATATGTTAATCTAGATTTTTTGTCGGAATTGAAATTCCCACTGAGTGACTTTTTAGAAGCAATAAATATAGCTAGTACAGCTTTAAGAGATGCTTGAATTAATTCTCCGTTAGTATAATCGTACCGATTCTATGGCTGGGTGGAGTAAAATCGCATCGATTTGTTCATCCTCCGGGTACATCCAACTTTACAATTAATTCTAAAAGACAATTTTAGCAAGGCGATCGCTTTTAGCAGCATTTCAATGGAGAGAATAAAATAATTAGATAGTATGAAAATTGTTCAAGAAGTTTCTTTAATCAGTGTTGGGAATTTTGAAGAATCAAGCGATTGGTCTATCATTCGTACTGAAATTCGTGATGCTATCTCTCTTATTGTCCATCCTCCGGGTACATCGAACTTTACAATTAATCCTACAAGACATGGTAATGGTGTCAAGCCAATAAAAGAAGCTTGCATGATTGCGTTGAGAGATAGATTTACATGGAGGCTGGAAACTCCAATTAACTATGCAACCAAATCACCAGGAAAGGTGGATGCAACAAAGGTAATAGATGATTATCTTTTTGCTCTGGAGTGGGAAACAGGCAATATTTCCTCAAGCCATCGCGCAGTTAATAAGATGGTTCTCGGATTACTACGCCGTGTCTTTTTAGGTACTGCTTTGGTACTTCCAAGCCGAAAAATTTATCCTTACTTAACAGATAGAATTGGTAACTACGAAGAGTTAGAACCATACTTTGATGTTTGGCGCTCCGTTCAGATCCAAGAAGGTTTTCTGGTCATCTTTGTAATTGAACACGATCAGCTAGATACTAACGTACCAACACTTACTAAAGGAACAGATGGACGTGCATTAATCTGAAAGTTTCTGTTATTGTGTAGAGTAAGGAATTGGTAGTTGCAGTGCAGTTGTTTGGCGTTGCTTTGATTTCTTACTTCCTCTTGCCGATTCCCATTCTTCCATGATTCCGTTAGCCAAATCAGTTAATCTTTCCACTGCTGGATCTGTATCCCCAATTTCTGAACCAATCCAGTAACGTTGTAACTTTTCTGCTGCATAAAATGTCGTACCAGATCCTGCAAATGGATCAACCACAATTTGTCCCGGATTAGATGCCATTGCAATAATTCGCTCTAGCATAATTGGCGCAAGTTCATTTGCAACTCGTTTTTTGTGTTGACGATGCCGAACTGGTGGAATATCAACCCATATTTCTTCTGCCAATGTCCATAAAATTTCATTAGAATTAGCTTCAGAAACATCTTCCCAAACCTCTTCCGGTTCATCCCAAACATCCATTAAGTTAATACCTTTCTGGTTAAGTTTTTTGCGATGTCCACCATAATCACGAATTTCTCCACCGCAATGGCGACAAACTTGAATTGGGGTGTAAACTTTATTGAAAACTGCTGGTTCTCCTTTAGTGTAATAGAGTAACCCGTAGTGAGCAGGAGACATTTTTTTACCTCTAGGAAAAGCTTTCGGCATTCTGCAAGCAATCCAATGACGAAAACACATTCCTTGCTGATTCAGATATGCACCATATTCTATACACCATTTTGGTAAGTTAAATACAAATAAACTGCCACCTGATTTAAGAACTCGAATACTTTCATTAAGCCACTGTTGCGACCAGATTAAATATTGATTCGTTTCCATTTTATCGTTGACACCTTCACCATATTCTTTACCAAGATTAAAAGGTGGATCGGCAAAGATAACATCTACAGATTCGTTAGGTAATGCTGACAAAAGCTTCAAACAATCTCCCTGGTAGAGAATTCCATACTCACTGTTGTAAACCTGTTTTAGTTCTTGTTGAGTTGCAACATCAGTCACGATCAGTTGAAAAGGCAGCATTAATTTAACCTTTATTAAGTTAGTCTAGCTTGAGTCTATAAAGCTTTGTTGTCATTTGTCAATAGAGTTGTTTTCAAAAGTTGTGCTACGAGGTTGATAAGGTTTTCCAGTAGGCTGGTTCTGATATCTCTCTACTTCAGCAGGTTCTATGTAGTAATAACGCCCAAGTTTATGAGCTATGATCTGACCATTTTTAATTAAGTCGTGTACCCGTTGACGGGTTACATTAAGTAATTTGGCAGTTTGAGCCACAGAGAGTAACTCAGGAGTGTTGTTAGAAGCGGAGTCTGTCATACTACGTAAATTTAGAATAATGCTTTAATTCCGCAATTTTGCCGAGCGGTTCTACCGATATTGCATCCTAAAGTGTAAACATTATGATATAAAAACCGTTAACTAAATCCTATTCCTATCCTAATTCTGCTTTAGGAGTTGAAATATGAACGCTCACAAGATAGAAATCGTTTTAACTGAAGATGGAACTTTGACGCGACAGGGTTTACCTTTTCATGCAGGCGACGCTGTGGAAGTGATTATTCTGGAAGCTAAAACTCCAGATAACCAAGTATCACTAAAATCCCAATTAGATACAAATCTTTATCCTTTGCACGATACACAGCCATACCGTTATGAAGATCCAACTGAACCTGTAGCTTTGGAAGATTGGGAAGTTTTGCAATGATTGTACTTGATACTCATATCTGGGTTTGGTGGGTACAGAATGATTCACGACTGACTCAAAAACAGCAACAATGGTTACAAGATTACGAATCTGATGGTTTAGGAATCAGCATTCTTTCTTGCTGGGAAGTAGCAAAATTGGTAGAGGAAAAGCGACTAGTTTTACCTGTAGATATTGATAAATGGCTAGAAGCTGCTTTGGCTTATCCGGGAGTACAACTATTAAATTTGTCTTTGCCAATAATAGTTGATTCAACTCAATTAAATGGATTCCATAGCGACCCATTCGATCAAATGATTGTGGCTACAGCAAGATTTTATAATTGTCTTTTATTAACTGCTGATGCTAAAATTCTTAATTATCCTGATGTGCAAATGCTCAAATAGTGAATTATAAAGTTGATGTATGTCAAACTCGCTGAAAGCATCAACAGCAGGACTAGCAATTGTAGAGAAATCCCGTCAACGTCTAGGTTGGACAAAAACCAGCACCGCACGTTGGTGGCAAGATGCCCATACCTCTAGAGCTACTTTACGCCGATTTTGGCAAGGCGATTACCTACGGTACACTACGCGATCGCATTCAGCGAGAAATTTTAATCGCTATCTGTCAAGCAGTTGGTCGCGGATTTATCCAATGCAGACTTAGAATCCATTGCAGATATCCCCACACCTTACCTAGACTGCAATGAATTTTCAGCAAAGCCAGCGAGAAAAATATGGCGGCTGTAAGTGCGATTATTAATAGATAGAAACAGATAAACACTAATGATTTACCTGTTTCTATCTGTGATTGTCTGGTTTCAATACCTGGGAATTAAACCATTAGACTTGTTGTATTCCTGGACGGCCATCTTCAACTACAAATGAAGCTCGTTTACTAATTGTGCCAGATGGGGTTGTCACATTTGACAAAACCAAATAGTCTGTCTTGCAGGTTGTGGAAGTCAGCCCACAGCGAACATACCCTCGTTGACTGTTGAAGAACTTAATGTGTGGGTTTTCAGGTAAGTAAGCTAGAACAGTTGCGCTGGTATCTGCCCCATTTCCACCGGAGGTTATTGAGGTACAGACGAATTCACTTCCCACCGTAGTAGATTCTGGGTTATTAAAGTCAGCCTTTAAATTTATTGCCCAGTTGGAATGGATATCGCCTGATAATACTACTGGATTAGATGGTTTGCGCTGTTCTAAGAAACGCATGAGGCGATCGCGCGAAGCCACATAACCATCCCACTTATCCATACTGTAAGTTTCGCCAGGTCCTGCTTTAGTGTCTATCTGAGCAACTACAACTTGCTGTGCCAAAACGTTCCACTTAGCCTGTGAGCGATCTAAACCATCATATAGCCAATCTTCCTGACGCTTACCAGTAATGGTTCCATTCGGATCTTCCCCACAAGGACGTTGTTTAGTACCATCACCACAGGGCTGATCGGTGCGATACTGACGGGTATCTAAGACATGGAAGGTGGCTAAGTTACCAAAGGAGAGCCGACGGTAAAGTTGCATATCAGGGCCGACGGGACGCGAGAACGGGCGCAGTGGCATGTGTTCGTAGTAAGCCTGATAAGCAGCAGCCCGCCGTTTCAGGAAAATTGCCGGATCTCGATCTGGTTCAGTATCAATTTCTGAAATATCGTTGGCGTAGTTGTTTTCTACTTCGTGATCGTCCCAGGTAACAATCCAAGGAAATGCTGCATGGGCTGCTTGCAGATTGGTATCAGTTTTATAAAGGGCGTGACGGTTGCGGTAATCTTCTAAAGTCAAAATTTCTGCACTGTTGTGCTTTCTGGGGCGATTGTTTGAAATTCCTCCTTCGTAGATGTAATCGCCAACATGCACTACTAGATCGAGGTCATCTTGAGCTAAATATTTGTAAGCAGTAAAGTACCCCTGCTCATAGTGTTGGCAAGAAACAAGGGCAAAGTTCAATTTGTTCAAATAGCTACCTGCTAAAGGTGCTGTACGAGTGCGACCAATAGGGCTAGCATCTTGACCAACAAGAAAGCGATACCAGTACAAAGTATTAGATTGCAGTCCTTCTACTACAACTCGCACTGAGTGGGCTAGTTCTGGGGTTGCAAGTACCGTACCTCTAGAGACAATGCGCCTCATGTCAGAATCAGTTGCTACTTCCCAGCGAATCGGCACGTTCACAGGTGGCATTCCACCTCCCTCTAAGGGTTCAGGAGCGAGACGAGTCCAAATTGCTACGCTGGTGGAATCGGGATCGCCTGATGCGACACCCAAGGTAAAAGGATAATTAGAAAATCTGCCTGTAGCGATCGCTGTTTGATGAGAAAATTGGTTAGCGATCGCTAAACCAGACAATGCTCCTGCGCCGATAATTAAGTTACGTCGTTTTATTCGACTATGCAGGAACTGCTCAAAATTCCGGTAATCTACCATTTTCCTCTCCTGAGTAACAGGTAAGTTAAACCACAGCAACAGCTAACACAAAGAAGGCAAGGTAATCGTAGGCAAAATTTGTAATTAATTCCCTTACCAAAATCAGGTTTTAATTCCCAATTTTCTCTTAGGGTCAATGTGTTATACCAATTTAATGTGAAGTTGCACATATCTTGATCCCCCTAAATCCCCCTTAAAAAGGGGGACTTTGATAGATGTTTTTCCGGTTCCCCCCTTGTTAAGGGGGGCTAGGGGGGATCGAATTCTATGCAGCTTCATAAAAAATTGGTATTAGATGTCATGTTTCTACAGAAAAGCCTACTAGTAATAGATTAATTTTTGGCAAAGAAAGCGTTAATATCAACTTGATTAAGGTTAGACTTTAACCTTTTTGACTGATGCTACTCTTCTCTTCATCATCAAACCCAGGCTACAAGCAAAGAGAGCGCCAACTAAAGGTGTAGATTCAGGTACTTGTCTATATGAAACTTTACCTGATATAGGTACAATATCTGAAGAGGTTCTAGAGAAAATTGTAAAATCTTCACCGATGATTTCGTAACTGAGATAATTGGCAGAATTAGATTTATCGTTGAACAGATAATCTAATGCAAAAGATGTTTCTCCTGTCAAAGATGTGGTTTGAAATGCAACAGGAAAGTCTGGGTAGTTGACATCATCTTGTTCTGTGTAAACGGTAGAATCACTGTCAAATTTGAAAGACAGTGACTTAATCGTAGCTTCGGGAGTATAGCCACTCAAGGTTGAGTCATCAAAGCTAAAAAAGCCATTTCCCTTAGTTGCAGAACTATCAACGGTAAAAGCGTAATTAATAATTGCAGCAGATACAGATTTAGCATCTACAATAGCAAAACCTAGAGCTAGGCTAGCAGCAGCAAGCGCTAATTTTGAAACTATTTTCATCTCGATTTTCCTCACAATAAACTTTTGTAAGCAATGCACACTAAAAGGTATAGAAATAGTTTGTGCCTAACTTCGTTATTTCCCCAACAATGATTTATCACTGATTAGAACAGTGATATAAATCAATGATTTCTCCCTTTTTAATAAAGAGAAATAAGCCTCGAAATAATTTGATGCACCTTATATAGCAGGAGGCAGGAGGTAAAAGTATTACTATTCCTAGCTTTCATGCTTTCAAAATGTCCTAAGCTGTGTGACTACGGTTATATTAAAATCGTGAGTTTAAGCAGACTTTAATTAGAGGTAAAATAACATCAAATTTAAGTTGGGAATATCTAGCGCTTATGGTTTTGATGAAATAGACTTTGACCTCTCCCCCTAAAAGAAAAAAGGCTTGAATCTTACTCCCCAACGCTAGCAGAGAAGTGGCTGGGGGTTAGGTCTATATTTGATGCAATTAAGAATAGAAAACCTTCGTTTGTAGTCAGCATTAAAATCTCAGCTTTGGGGACTAAAGTCCCCACTACAAACTACTTATTATGGGTCGTCGCTAGAGAATACTACTCAATCTCTTATTCTTCTAACATTTTGAAGAATCGAGTAAAATAATCTGGAAAGGTTTTCGCTGTACAGCCAGGATCTTTAATTACAATTCCTGGAACCTTCAAGCCAGTGACAGCAAAAGCCATTGCCATGCGATGATCGTGATAGGTTTCAATCTCCGCCGGGGTAATGGGGCCAGGCTCAATTTTCAGTCTATCGGGAAATTCTTCAACCTTAACTCCTAGCCGCCGCAACTCTGTCACCACAGCCCGAATTCGGTCGGTTTCCTTATATCGAATATGTTCCACATTCCGAATGGTAATCGGTGAACTGGCAAAGGGCGCGATCGCACCTAATGTTTGCACCAAATCTGATATATCATTCATATCAATATCAATGCCTTGCAATTGCTTGGGGCCCGTCACTTCGGTGTAATCATCCCCAGCCTTAATTTGGCAACCCATCTGTTCTAAAACATCTAGCCAGAGAATATCACCTTGACACGATTGTTTCGTCAAATGTTTGACGCGCACCCGTCCACCTGTGACGGCGGCGGCGGCAAAAAAGTAAGAAGCATTTGACGCATCGGGTTCTACTGTATAATGTCGAGCTTGGTAACGTTGACCTGCTTTAATTTGAAATTGATTATCGCTGATTTGATTCACCTCTACGCCAAAATCTGCCATTAAACGACAGGTCATCTTAACGTAAGATTGAGAAACTAATGTTCCTTCAACTTCAATGCTCGTATCTTGTTGAGCATAAGGTGCAATCATCAGCAATGCCGAAAGTTGCTGACTTGTTTGGTTCGCTTTCAACCGAAAATTTCCGCCAGCGAATCCTTGACTATAGACGGTGTAGGGCATAAACCCAGAGTTTCCCTCAAAGTTAACGGTTGCTCCCCCCGTTTGCAGCACCGTCAACATGTCACCCATCGGTCGTTCTCGCATCCGGGGAACGCCATCTAGACGATATTCACCGTTACCCAGTGCTACCAGCGCCGATATAAACCGTGCTGCGGTACCTGCCAAACCGACAAATAAATCTGCCTGTTTAGCTGGAATATCACCTCCTCTTCCCGCCACTTGGATTAGTGCCTGATGAGGATTCAAAGTAATGGGAATGCCCAATTGCTCTACACATTTGACAAAATATTCGCTGTCTTCACTAAATAAGGCATTTTCTAAAATTGAGTCACCTTGTGCCAAAGCCGCGACAAGCAATGCCCGATTGGTAAGACTTTTAGAACCAGGAATTTCTACCGTGGCATCCACTGGCCGATTTAGAGCAGGAATTGCAATGGTATCCACGTTAAACCTCTACGTAGGCGGTTAGCTACAACTTTATATATTGCCATATTGTCAAGCAATTTTGGATTTTAGATTTCGCCATACTTGTCCCTTGTGGTTCACACTTTTAGACCTACAGCTTACACACAAGTTTGCAGCCATATCTTTATTGAGATGAGGAAAAATTTCCAACCCCTAACTCTTAACTCCTAACTTCTCACTAAATCTTATGTGGGCAAAGCTGAAACCGCAAATCTCGCAATGGCGTAGTGTTTATCGGAGCATTGATTAGCCTCTCAGAAAAAAGGGCGCAATTGCGATCGCCACATTCTTTAGAACTCTCAAACTCAAGCTATTAATTGAAGCAGAACTGGCTACAGAAGAAGAACATATCTATGCCAAGACGATCCAACAGTCTAAAGTTGACGAGCATCTTTTCCTGCTTCGGTTTACAGCTGTTCCCCCAAAAGCGATCGCAATTCTCAATGCACTCCATCAGCCTGGATAAGATGAGGGCATTGTAATGAAGGGAGGTATATGTAAATAGGTTCAACTGAAAAAGTAGGTAGTTGAGATTTTTTTAAAACAGTAGCAATTGTTGCCGATCCAACTAGGCGATCGCGGTAAGATTTTGGACTTAAGCCTGATTTAACTGCAATAAATCCTTAATAATTCGTAATTAATGGTATAGAGGAAATAATTTTAGTTTTGGGTATACAAAATATAATTCCTTGTCAACCTAAGATTCAATTACATCCAAAGGACAAATGACGAACGTAAACAACTTTCAAAAGCTAGTAGAACTTGCAAATGAATATGGGATTATTTGCCAGCCAACGCCTGAAGAATGTTTGATTGCATCCTTACCTGGAGATGATGATTTTTTATTAGCTTTCACTTGGTCTGGTGCAGTAGAAGGAGAGCCACCAGAGCATGAATTAATAGCAATTAGCGTACAGGATATAGTCAAAGAAGTTACGGTTGCAGCTTGGCAGATTCCTATTTATTTATTCGGAAACGTTTTAAGACAGGCTCAGATGCTTGTTGCTGCCCACAAAGATTTTGTTAGCAGCTAGCAGACAATACCCAATATATGTGTATCTGTTAATTTTTCCCTAGCCTCTGAAAAAGCAATACTATTTAATGTTAAGCAAAGGTTGCTGCCAAAATCCCCGATTTTTTTAAAGTCGGGGATTTTGTTTTTCACCAAATTCCTGATTACTTTCTCAAAAAGTCCGTTTGCCTTCTAATTTCGGTCAATTCAGCAAGTAAAAGGATTTTTAACTGTCTGCTACTCATTTCTCAATCAAAACGATAGCCTAAGAGAATCCAGAAATTCACATCCGTTGCATCATGTTACCTAAACCCAAAAAACACTGGACACCTTCAAATTGGGCAAGTTGGAAGCCTTTCGGCATTGGCGAACAGTATCCAAACAATTATTGGGAGGTATTTCGGGCAATTTGGCTGTCTCGTGACAAACTACCTTATGCGTGGAATATTCTCGATAAAGGTGTCTGCGATGGTTGCGCTCTCGGAACAACCGGGATGAAGGATTGGACAACAGAAGGCATCCATCTCTGCAATGTTCGGTTGCGGCTGTTGCGGATGAATACTATGCCAGCTTTTGACCCTGTGCTATTGGAGGATGTTTCGCAGTTACAAAAGCAAAAAAGTGCCCAACTACGCGACTTGGGAAGGCTCCCTTATCCGATGATTCGTAAACGAGGGGAAAAAGGCTTTCGTCGTGTTAGTTGGGATGAAGCTTTAGGAGTGATTAGCGATCGCATCTACGCTACCACACCAGACCGTCTCAGTTTTTATATTACCAGTCGCGGTACTGTTAACGAAACCTATTATGCTACCCAAAAAGCTGTGCGGGCAATGGGCAGCAATAATGTTGATAACGCTGCCCGGATCTGCCATTCTCCCAGTACGGCGGGACTGAAAGCTGCTATCGGTGCAGGGGCTACCACTTGTTCTTATAAAGACTGGATTGGTACTGATTTATTAGTCTTCATTGGTTCCAATGTTGCCAATAATCAGCCCGTCACCGTTAAGTATCTCCATTACGCTAAGAAAGCTGGCACTAAAATTGTAGTTATTAACACTTACCGCGAGCCAGGAATGGAGCGCTACTGGGTTCCCTCAATTGTGGAAAGTGCCGTTTTCGGTACAAAGTTTGCCGAAGACTTCTTCTTAATTAATATGGGCGGGGATATAGCATTTTTGAATGGCACTATTAAACATATAATTGCTCACAACTGGGTAGACCAATCATTTATAGATTTACACACAGTTGGCTTTGATAAACTTAAAACATCTTTAGAAAGTCAATCTTGGGAAGAATTAGAACGGCTTTCTGGTACATCCCGTGAGGAAATGTACGCCTTTGCCAAAATGGTCAAAGAAGCTAATAAAGCCGTATTTGTTTGGAGTATGGGCATTACCCAGCATGAATGCGGTGAAGATAACGTGCGAAGTATTATTAATTTAGCTCTCACCAAAGGTTTTGTCGGTCGAGAAGGCTGCGGTTTAATGCCGATTCGCGGTCATTCTGGGGTGCAGGGTGGCGCAGAGATGGGATGTTACGCGACAGTGTTTCCCGGTGGTAAACCTATCACCCCAGAAAATGCTGCCCAATTGAGTCAGCATTGGGGCTTTGAAGTCCCAGCAAGTAAAGGTTTAATTGCTCCAGAAATGATTAGCGCTGCACATCAGGGGGAATTAGATGTGTTATTTTCTGTGGGTGGAAATTTTTTAGAAGTGCTGCCAGAACCAGATTATGTGGAAGCGGCGCTGAAGCAAATACCTCTGCGGGTACATGCGGATATTGTTCTCTCCAGCCAAATGTTGGTGGAACCTGCTGATACTGTGGTGCTTTTACCTGCGACGACTCGCTATGAAATCCCAGGGGGAGTGACTGAAACTAACACCGAACGCCGGGTAATTTTCAGTCCAGAAATTGTGGGGCCGCGCATTGGAGAAGCGCGTCCCGAGTGGGAAGTTTTTCTAGAATTGGCAAGGCGGGTAAAACCAGATTTGGCAGATAAGCTGGTTTTTGCTGACACAGCTGCTATCCGTCAAGAAATTGCTCAAGTCGTCCCCCAATATGCAGGTATTCAACACTTACAGCAAGCTGGCGATCAGTTTCAGTATGGTGGCTCACATTTGTGCTTTGGTTGGAATTTCCCGACAGCCGATGGTAAAGCCCACTTTGGGGTATTATTGCCACGCCAAAGAGAACTACCAGAAGGTTATTTCTTAGTAGCAACGCGCCGAGGCAAACAATTTAATAGTATGGTGCAGGAACGCAAGGATGCAATTACTGGGGCGGTGCGAGAGGCGGTACTTATAAATGCTGGTGATGCGGCACTATTGGGTTTGAAAGATGGAGATAAAGTAATTCTCAAGAATGATTTAGGTGAGTTGTTGTGCCAAGTGTATATTGCGCCAATTCAGTCAGGGAACTTGCAAGTACATTGGCCAGAAGGGAATGTGCTACTAGATAAAAGTAAGCGATCGCTCGAAGGTGTTCCTGATTATAATGCAATAGTACGCTTAGAAAAGCAAACCTAATATTAACGCTTTCCGACTGCTACGCTCAACTTAATATAACTCCAAAACTTGCAGCCATGTCTGTCGCCAAAGATTTTGAAACCCCAGAAGATGTTATATTTCCACCAGGGGATTTAGAAAGTAATGAGCCACCATTGGAAACATACCTACATTTGCAGCAAATGCTGCTATTGATAAAATGCCTTGATTGGTGGTGGCGAGACCACAACGACTTTTTTGCTGCCGGCAATCTTAGCATTTATTACAGTCCACGCCAGCGTAAATCCCAAGACTTTCGGGGGCCAGATTTCTTTGTCGTGTTGGATACTGAACGCAAACCCCGTGATAGTTGGGTTGTTTGGGAAGAAGACGGCAAATATCCGAATTTGATTATAGAACTACTTTCAAAGTCAACCGCAGCGACTGACAAGGGCTTAAAAAAACAAATTTACCAAGATATCTTTCGCACTCCTGAATATTTCTGGTTTGACCCCAAGAATTTAGAATTTACTGGGTTTATTTTGTTGGGTGGTACGTATCAACCTATAGAACCCAACCCACAAGGATTGTTGTGGAGTCAGCAGCTAAGTTTGTACTTGGGCGTTTATGAAAATCAATTACGCTATTTCAATGCGGAAGGACAGTTAATGCCTACACCTGAAGAAATTGCACTGTGGGAAACGGAACACGCCGAACAAGAAAGACAACGCGCTGAACGCCTAGCAACCAAATTACGAGAACTGAATATTGACCCAGAAAATTTCTAATAAAGGTGCTTACTCAGTGATGTGAAGTTTATTTAACAAAAATTGGCTTGTTTGAAAGCTGATACTAGAGTTATTTCCAAGGCATAAACCAATCCGGTTAAGTTCAGTAAATTTAACATTTTTGTTGTTTATTATTAGTCATGGCAAACCTAGATTTACTACTCTATTACGACTAGCAATTATTATTCCACTGGCATCAAATTCATATTAGGATCATTTATTCTCAACAACTTCTATACCTGTCCTAGCGACTGATTTAATATCAACACCCTGAGCGTTTAGCAGCACTATTATAGTGGTATTTTGATTGGGGAGATATGCCAGCAATGTTGTGAAGCCATAAGCTATACCACTATGGCCAATTGCTTTTTCCATAGGAGATGAGAAGCGTTCTACACCTAACCCATAGCTATAACTTTCGCCATTATCTTTAAATTTCAGCATTTCTTTCATCATCTTCGAGGAAAGTAAGCTTTTTTTGACAAATAGCGCTTTAGCGAACTTAGCTAAATCCTCTGCTGTTGAAACCAATCCACCATCTCCCAAACCATTGCCATCATTTACTTCGGCGTAGCTATCTAGCTTACCATCCTTATTGCGATCGCCATAACCTGTAGCTACTTCGCCAATTGTCGGTTCGCGCAATTCTGTGAAAGTATGTTTTAATCCTAATGGTTTTAAAATCTGGCTGCGGATTGCTTGGGCGAGAGTTCCCCTAGTTATATTTTCAACAATCAGTTCCAAAAGAATGTAGTTGCAATCAGTATAAATAAATTTCTCTCCGGGATTTGCCTGCGGTTGTTCTTGGTACATATACGGAATAGCTTCTCTGGCTGTCCAAGGCTGTGAGCGACTTCTTTTTGCAGTAGCTTGAATAAACTCTTTTGTATCTAAGTATTCCGCAACACCACTGGTATGGTTGAGCAATTGACGAACTGTAATTTTATCGCTGTTGACAATATGAGGAGTGATGTCTCTTGGTAAGTATGTTGCGATCGCCCGATCTAATCCTATCTTCCCTTGCTCCACTAATTTCAGCACAACCACCGCCATAAAAGTTTTACTCATACTGGCGATGGAAAAACCATCTGTGGTTTTCATCCGGGTTTTTGTTGACAAGCTATTGACACCAGATGCTCCCACCCAAGAACCTTTGGGTGTAGAAATATACATTACTGCACCAGGAATTTTTTCTTCAACAACTATCTCATTTAAGAGTGTCTGTAGTTGAGAACTTTTTCCGACGGTGGAGGTAGACGTGATTTGTTTAGCAAAAGATTTTTCAATTACTCTCTGACTAATGTTATTACCCACTAGATATCCTGCTAAACCAAGGGAAATCACAAAGACTATTGCAAATAAAATTTTCCTGAAAGCCAAAAATTTTAGGTTCATTTTACTTCCTAAACAGAAACCTAGCAATTTAGTTCAACTGAACAAAGTAGTTGGTGAACATCAAAGAGACATCTGATATACAAATAGCATTACTCTGTTTCCAGATTAGTATCAAAATTTCAATTTACCAACTCTCATAAATATGACAATGCAAACTAAAAGCAAAACCCAAGCCACTGTTTGGGTAATGGAAAAAGGTCAAGTACGGCCTCGTTTAGATCATCTCACCACTGAGGAACCTTTGGAAATTCGCCTTACCCCTTTCCAGAAGACGGTAGCTGTAACAATGCGAACACCAGGGGCAGATTTTGAACTAGCAGCTGGTTTTCTCTACAGTGAAGGAGTCGTTAGCCGCAGAGAAGATATCCGACGGATAAGCTACTGCGTTGATGAATTAGTAGATGGCGAGCAACGCCATAATATCGTAAATGTAGAATTGCGGGATGGGTTGATTCCAGACTTACAGCCTTTGGAACGTCATTTTTACACTAGTAGCGCCTGTGGGGTGTGTGGTAAAGCTAGCCTTGAGGCTTTGCGTCTGCGGGGATGTCCCATGATTCCTTCTGGGCCAACGCTAACACCTGAAATTGTATACAGCTTACCTGATAAGCTCCGCGCGGCTCAAGGTATCTTCAGGGCTACAGGAGGTTTGCACGCTGCGGCTATCTTCGATCCTCAAGGAAATTTGTTGAACCTGCGGGAGGATGTTGGGCGACACAATGCTTTGGATAAATTGATTGGTTCAGCTTTTCTCAGTGACGAGTTGCCTTTAAATAATTGTATTGTCTTAGTGAGCGGACGCTCTAGTTTTGAAATTTTGCAAAAGTCTACAACTGCTGGAGTTCCCATTGTTTGTTCTGTTTCCGCTCCCAGTAGTTTAGCAGTGTCTGTCGCCAAAGAATTTGGGATTACCCTAATTGGATTTCTGCGCGGAGAACGGTTCAATATTTACACTGGTTTACAAAGAATAAACAGCCTAGAGCAACGGTAGACTCTCAAACCTTCATTCAATCAACCATTTTTTGTACCTAAGATTATATTTAGGACTGGTCTAATGACTAATGAATTTTCATCAAATATTGTGTCAATGTAAACGCATCTACACCCAATTCAGTCCGCTCTTGGGCGGCTATTATACCCGCTTGGGAATGCCACCAAGCGGCAGTTGCTACAATATCTTCTACGGGAATCTGTTTAGTTGCTGCTTGTGCCAACAATCCACCCAGTAGCCCAGTTAACACGTCACCGCTACCGCCACGCGCCAGGGCGGGTGTACTTTCAGGAACGATCCAAACACCACCTTGAGGGTTTGCGATCGCAGTTCTTGCCCCTTTCAACAACACCACTGCTCCACTTTGCGCTGCTGCTTCCTGTACTGCTTTCACCTTGTCATCTTTGGCATCGGCGACATCAGGAAACAATCGCTGGAATTCGCCAGTGTGGGGTGTGAGTACGGTTACGGCAAGACGTTTTTTTAAAGTGGCGATCGCTCCCATTTGTGCGAGGATATTTAAACCATCGGCATCGAGAATCAAAGGGCGATCGCTCTTAATTACCTCTTGGACAATGGGAGTAGCATCTCGTGTTAAACCGGGGCCACAAGCGATCGCATTAAAGGAACTCAGATCGGTGTTTTCTGGTAATTGTAGGTGAGCAATGGCTCCACTTTCCGTCTCTGGACAACCGACAATTAGTGCTTCTGGCAAGTGTGACACCAAAAGAGATTTCAACGATTCGGGTACGGCAATGGAAAGCATCCCCACACCACTAGCCCTAGCACCCAAACCAGTTAAAATTGCTCCACCTGCATAGCGCCGCGAACCACAAATCAACAGTAAATGTCCTTCCTGATATTTGTGGGTAACTGGTGGACGAGGTAGGGGTAGAGTAGCGAGTGCCATTGCTGGCGTAATGCGTTTAATCCTGGGTGCGTCTTTTAAAACAGCTTCTACATCAGTTAAAGGAATATCAAAATCGATTAACTCAGCTTTGCCGAGATATTCCAGCGCCCGATCTTGGAAGAAAGCTAGTTTCCATAAACCTAAACAAAAAGTATGAGTAGCGCGAATGGCAGTTCCTAATACTTCACCTGTGTTGGTGTGTAAACCTGAAGGTAAATCGATACTATAAATTGGCACAGACAATTCATTTAGCTGATTAATTGCAGAAGCGATGGGATCGGTGAGGTTTTTTTCTAAACCAAACCCAAACAAGCCATCAATCAACAAATCAGAATCTGGTAGTTGCTCAATTGTTTGATAAATTGAAATGCCTAAACTCTGAGCATATTGCAAATGTTGCGAAGTTAATTCCTTAAACTTAGAGAAAGGAGAATAAATCCAAACCTCATCCCCGCTAAAGTATAATTCACGGGCTACTACTAAAGCATCCGCGCCATTATGACCGGGGCCAACAAGAATTCCGACACGATATCCCCTTTTTAATGAGATATTTGAAGGAGCATAGCCCCCCTTATTAAGGGAAGCCAGCGCGGTCTTCTCCCAAGGGGAGACGCTAAGGGCGATGGGATCTCTCCAAGTGGAGCGACTGGCGTGGGTTGGGGGGATCTCTTGAATGCGACGAGCAATTAATCCCGCCACCTTTTCCATCAAAGCTACTACAGGCATTCCCGCAGCAAAGATGCGATCTTCAATATCGCGCATCTGTCCAGCAGTCACTACCACTTGCGAAATTTTTTCTTGCCTATTCTGCATTAGATTTATTCTGGTTAAGGGTAGCGGGGCCTTTAGACCATACTGAGTTATGAGTTTTAAGATAACTGAAACCTTAGCAGATTTCAAAACCCTTCATACAAAATAACCGTTAATAGTATCAGGACAAGGAAATTATTTCAAATAACTCCCCTTTATAAGGCAACGGTGTACACACAAGTCGCAAAAACTTCATCCACCAAAAATTCGCGCTGCATTACGCTGGCGTGACAAAGCTAAAACGCATTTGTTATTTCGGGGTACTCATTTGTTATTTCGGGGTACTCATTTGTTATTTTGGGGTACTCATTTATTATTTCGGGGTACTCATTTGTTATTTTGGGGTACTCATTTGTTATTTTGGGGTACTCATTTATTATTTCGGGGTACTCATTTGTTATTTCGGGGTACTCATTTGTTATTTCGGGGTACTCATTTGTTATTTCGGGGTACTCATTTGTTATTTCGGGGTACTCATTTGTTATTTCGGCGTATCCATAACACACCCTACGAAACTACTAGAAGAGTTGAAACCTATACTGGTCATACTTGTGTGTACACCGTAGCCTTATAAAGGGGAGGGAACCGGATTTTCTGTTTCCACCCTTTACAAGGGGGGATTAAGGGGGGTAATTCAACTACCACCTTAAGTTGACACCTATAGGAATCATATTTGATTTTTGAAAAAATATAAGTATTTGTAGGGTGTGTTAGACGGAACGTCGTAACGCACCATCAGCTTGGGATGGTGCGTTACGCTACGCTAACGCACCCTACCTAAGATTTCAAAAATCAAATACTAGTCCTATATGAGCATTGTTATGCCCTTACCACGTGGTATATTTACCTGAAAATAGCTGTAATTAAAAATTATTTGTTGAGTCTACTTTGTTTCTGCAATTGGCTGGACGTGCAAACCCTCCGTCTCATCAACCGTAGGATTGGCAATCAGCGATTCATTTCCTGTCAGACCGGATGTAATTTCTACTTCAGTACCATAATCTCGCCCAACGGCAACTTTTTGATAATGCACTGTTTGGTTTTTAGTTATAGTTGCTACCTGTGTACCTTTGGCATCAATGACTAAAACACTATCAGGCACAACAAAGGGAGGATTAGTGCGGTTAATGGCAAACTTGACACTGGCATACATCCCAGGTCGCAGCGCCCCGTCCAAATTATCGATTTTTAGTTGTGTTAGCAAAGTACGAGTATTTGGATCTATGGCGTTGCTAGTACGTACTACTTTACCCGTAAATACTCGTTGTGGTAACTCTCTGACTGTAATTTGTGCTGTTTGTCCAGTGTTAAGTAAAGCTGATGAACTTTGTGGGACATTCACGTTCACATTTAGGGCATCGTAAGCAGCAATGGTATAAAGGCTGGTATTTCCAGTATTTGTACTGCCACTACCTGCTGTAATCAGAACACCTGTATTTACGTTACGTGCTGTGACTACTCCTGCGAAGGGAGCAGTGACTTTCTTATAAGACTGCAATATGGTATTACGCTGGAAGTTTGCTTGAATGGCGTAGGTGTTAGCTTGGGCTACCTTCACATTGGCAGAGTCAGAACTGACAGTATTTTGTGCGGCTTCAACGTTGGCCAGGTTCGCCTGATATGTGGCGTACTTTGTATCTGCGTCTTGTTGAGCTACTGCACCTTGCTTGACAAGAACTTGCCAGCGCTCCCAGCTTTGACGGGCGATTAATAAATTAGCGCGGGCTTGCTTCAAATCAGAAACACCTTTAGCTAAACTAGCACGGCTTTGAAGCACGTTAGCTTGTGCTTGGATTAACTCTGCCTTTGCTTGCAAAACTTGCTGATCTATGTCTGGTGAATCGATTTCTGCTAACAACTGACCAGCGCGGACGCGATCGCCAATATCAGCATACCATCGCCGCAAATACCCCGTACTGCGGGCATAGACGGTGGTTTGATTAAGGGCTACAACACTCCCAGGTAGTTCCAAATTGCTAATACCAGTAGCACGACGGGGAGTCATAACGTTAACTGAGGGGATAGTGCTAGCTTCCTTGACTGCTGCTTGTAATTCTGACCTTTGGGTTAACCGGGGCAGAATACCTATGGTTAAGAGAGTACCAAAAAAAACAACACCAATTACAGCCCAACCAATTCCACCGATGCCGCGTCTTTGTTTTCTAGAAGTCGTTTCTTGTTCAGAATCAGGAGATGGAGGATGTTGAGAATCCATAGTTTAGCTGTCCCATATTATCTAATTTGCATACATTCAGCAGCTAGAGTCATTACCAATGATGGTAATGACTATTTTGTCAGTTGCTTATGATTTGCCTTGGGATGATGACAAGGAGTATGCAGTGTGTGGATCGGAGAAATTTAAATCGTCATCATCCTCAATAGGACGAGGTTGTTGACGGCGGAATATGCTATACACCACAGGTACAAAAATCAGAGTAGCAACTGTTGCAGCGGACAAACCGCCAATGACAGCGCGACCCAAAGGTGCATTCTGCTCGCCACCTTCACCAAGACCGAGAGACATTGGCACCATACCGATGAGCATGGCTAAGGCAGTCATTAACACCGGACGCAACCGCGTATATCCCGCCGCTTGCGCTGCTTGATAGGCATTTTGTCCTTCTAGACGCTGTTCATTAGCAAAAGTAATCATCAGAATACTGTTTGATGTCGCCACACCTATACTCATAATTGCCCCCATTAAGGAAGGAACACTGAAGGTCGTGCCGGTGACAAATAGCATCCAAACGATACCAGCCAAGGCACTTGGCAGTGCCATCATGATAATTAGGGGATCGAGCCAAGATTGGAAATTTACCACCATTAAGCAGTAAACCAGCACGATTGCAAACACAAGTCCGAAACCTAGTCCCAGAAAGGAAGAGTTCATCGTTTCCACTTGCCCACGAATATTAATCTGACTACCGTGAGGCAATTTTTTCTGATAATCAGCGATAATTCGATTCACATCGCGGGCAACTCCACCCAAGTCACGACCGGAGGAGTTAGCGTAGATATCGAAAACCGGCTGAATATTGTAGTGATTAACAACTTGCATTACTCGGTCGCGTCTGACAGTAGCCAAATTACCCAAAAGTTGGGGTGCGGTTTGACCGTTGCCAACGGGCATATTCTTCAGGCTGTCAATAGAGTCAATTTTGTACTGGGGAACTTGGACAGCAAGGGTGTAACTCACGCCTTTTTTGGGATCGAGCCATTGGTTGATTGCGGCTTGACCGCTTGAACTTAAGGAAGTGAGGACGCTATTAGCAACATCACGCTGCGTCATTCCCAGTTGTTGAGCCTCGGTGCGGTCTACATCCAGGTGTAACTCTGGAGCATCGACAACTTGCTGCATGTGTACATCTACAGCCCCAGGAACGCGCGTCATTCGGGCTGCAATTTGTTGGGCTATTTCAAAATTGCCCTTTGAGTTTTTTAGAGGCCCAGATATTTGCACGTCAACAGCAGCAGGTAAACCAAAATTCAGAATTTGAGTAACAATATCAGCCGGCTCAAAAAAGAAGGTGTAGTTGGGAAATGTCGCTTTTAATTTCTGGCGGAGTTGCTTGACGTAAGCGAAAGTTGAACCAGATTCTTTTAGGGACACAAGAATATCAGCATCAGCCGGGCCAATTGTGGCTCCGTTGTAGCCATAAGTAAGGTTAATACCACTGTTGGGTAAGCCGATGTTATCCAGAATTATCGAGAGATTTTCTTTTGGTACTGTCTGGCGGATAACATTTTCGACTTGGCTGACAATTCTTTCTGTCTCTTCTAAACGAGTGCCAGGTAAGGCACGAACGTGAAGGCTGAACTGACCACCATCGACTTGAGGGAAAAAGTCTTGACCGACAAACGGTAGCAAAACTCCGGCACTGACTATAAAAGCGCCAAACAGCACAAAAACTATGCGGCGGTAATTTAATGCTGAGGTCAGGACATCGTAGTACCAACTGCGAAATTTCTCAAATACTCGGTTAAACTTCTCGTGTTGCTGCCATATCCAATCTTTCTTATTTGTGGTTGTGGCTGTAGTTTGGTGGTTTTCATGACCATTCCCATTATGGTCTAAGACTTCGGTGTGGCGATCGCTATGACCATTACCATTATGGTCTAAGACTTCGGTGTGGCGATCGCTATGACCATTACGATCCTCGCTTTCTCTGTGCAAGTGAGCTTCATAAGGTAGCAGATAGCTGGCCATTGTCGGGACTACAGTCCGAGATAGCACATAAGAAGCAAGCATACCAAATACTACCGCCATCGCTAGTGGCACAAATAGGTACTTTGCCACTCCACTGAGAAACACCACCGGCACAAAGACTATACAAATACATAATGTGGCGACGAATGCTGGTGTGGCGATTTGCTGCGCCCCATCTAAGATTGCTCGCTTGATTGCTTTACCTTGTCCGAGATTTCGGTGGATATTTTCAATTTCTACTGTGGCATCATCGACAAGAATACCAACAGCTAAGGACAAACCACCCAAAGTCATAATGTTGAAAGTTTGTCCCAAACGACTCATTGCAATAATCGAAACCAGCATCGACAGGGGAATCGATACGGCGACAATTACAGTGCTGCGCCAACTTCCCAGGAAAATTAAAATCATCAGCGCGGTGAGAACTGCTGCAATTAATCCTTCTTTGAGAACGCCTTGAATGGAAGCTTTCACAAATAGAGATTGATCGAACAAAAACGCTAAATTCAGTTCTGGGGGTAAGGTGGATTGGATGCGAGGCAAAGCTTTTTTCACCCGATCGACGATCTCAATTGTCGAGGCACTGCCACTCTTAAGGATACTAAGTAAACTCGATCGTCTCCCATTCTGACGGACAATGTTCGTCTGCACGCCAAAGCCATCTCTGACTTGCGCGACATCACGAATGTAAGTCACATTGCCATTAACTTGCTTAATTGGCAAGTCGTTGAGCGCTTCCACCACGTCTGGACTATTATTGATTTGCACGGCGAACTCACGAGTGCCTATCTTCATCCCGCCCGCCGGCAAAACCAGGTTTTGGGCACTGACAGCGTTAGTCACATCTTGGGCAGAAATACCTTTAGCCAACATCGCCTGGGGATCGATATCAACCATAATTTGCCGAGCTTTACCACCATAAGGCAAAGGTACACTCGCTCCTTGCACTGTTGCTAGTTGGGTGCGGACGAAGTTGGTAGCATAGTCGTTGAGGGCTTGTTCTGGCAAGCTTTTGCTACTGACACTCATCTGGATAATCGGCACGCTAGAAGCGTTGTATTGAATGATGAATGGCGGTGTAATACCGGGTGGCAAAGGGCGGAGAATTGTTTGGCTGACAGAGGTAATTTGAGCGACTGCTGAGGCTATATTGACGCTCGGTTGGAAAAAAACTTTGACGACGCTAACACCACTTAAGGATTGAGATTCAATGTGTTCTATGTCACTAACAGTTGTTGTCATGGCGCGTTCGCTAATGGTCACGATTCGCTCTGCCATTTCTTCAGATGTTGTGCCAGTATAAGTCCAAACTATACTGACAACCGGAATATTGATTGCGGGAAAAATGTCAACCGCCGTGCCAAATATTGTTATTACACCCAAGATCACAATCATCAAGGCAGCGATCGCGAATGTATAGGGAAGACGTAAAGCAATTTTTACGATCCACATGCAATTTCCTTTTAAATGGGTTTAGCGCTCTATCTACTGTTGCGAAAAAATAATTTAGAATCTTTATTTTTACAAGTAACTTTTCTCAAGATATTGTATATGACAATTCTCTGCCTCGCAAAAATCACCAGCTAAATTGAGCCTCTTCTTTTTGTGGAGTTTTAGGAGTATGCATAATCAAGGTAAACCAATAAGAGTACTCCAAGTAAAAAAATGCCCAATTGTCATTGCGAGCGAAGCGAAGCAATCCCAAAACCCGTCATTGCGAGCGAAGCGAAGCAATGACGGGTTTTGGATCATTTATTTTTTTGAACACTCTAAAGCGATATTCCCACCACAGCCAACCCCGGAAAAACCAAAGTTTATTCATCGTTATCTGCTCAATGCTGACATCGCTAGAATCTTTGTGTTACAACTTGGCAGATCAATTTGATACATGGAGTGAGTGAATCAGATTTTGGGAATAATCCTCATAGTGTTTGAAAGCATCGTTTTAGTTAGGCTGACGCTATGAGAGCGCTATCTCTTGGGAAAAAGCGGATTTTTGGCTGTTTATTTATTATATTTTGCTGGATTTTGTGGATATGTTCGGCATTAATTCCAGCCTACGCAACGTCTATCGGTTCTATTGATACTCTGCGACAACAGCAGCAACAAATGAACCAGCAACATCAGAGTGTGGTTAACGAGCGCGATCGTTTAACAAATCTTCAACAAGAGGCTCAAAAACACCTCACTGGTTTAAAGCAAAATCTGCAAACCACAGATAGCTATATTCAAGAGAGCGAATCTCGATTACAACTCGCTACCCAACGCCTCCAGCAGTTGGAAACTGATTTAGCTGTAGCACAACGTTCCTACGAGGAGCGGCAAATAGCAACAGTAGCACGATTGCGTTATCTCCAGCGATCGCCAGCATCTGTAGGATGGGCTGTTTTGCTCCAAAGTCAAAATATCAGCGACTTTATCAGTCGCCGTCATCAGTTGAAGTTAGTGTATCAGGCAGACCAGAAAATTTTGGTAAAACTCAACGCCCAAGCAATCCTGCTCAATAAACAAAAAACGGATGTAGAACAGCAAAAAAACGAAATTGCTTTAATTCGTGAGCAAATGCTGGCACAAAAAGCCGATTATCAAACTCAGGCGCAGTCACAATCAGAAATGATTCAACGCCTCAATAGCGATCGCCTCGCCTTGGAAGCAGCGCAAAATCAGCTAGAAAGAGATTCCAAAAATCTGGAAGTCTTGATTCAACAAAAGGTAGCAGAAGCTGAAGAGGCGCAAGCAAAAACTAACAGCCGGACAAGCATCATCATTCGGGGAACTGGTGTAATGGCATATCCTAGCGATGCTCCTACTAGCAGTCCCTTCGGCTGGCGGATACACCCAATCCTTGGCTATCGTCGCTTTCATGCCGGGTTGGATTTTGCCGCTAGCTATGGCAGTAAAATTCGAGCAGCCGATTCGGGCAGAGTAATTTTTGCTGGGTGGTATGGTGGTTATGGCAGAGCGGTAATTATCGACCACGGCAATGGCATGACTACACTCTACGGACATACCAGCGAGTTGTATGTTACCGAAGGACAAGCAGTTGAACGCGGACAAGCGATCGGTGCTGTCGGTTCCACAGGTTTCTCAACTGGCCCCCACCTCCACTTTGAAGTCCGTCGGAATGGTACACCCGTAGACCCAGCTAACTATCTGTGAACCCAAAAACCAAGTTTCTCTAGGCTGCAAATTTTATCACAGACATGCTATAATGTTTAAGACTAAGGGCGCGTAGCTCAGTGGATAGAGCAACAGATTCCGGTTCTGTGGGTCGGGGGTTCAAATCCCTCCGCGCTCGTGTTGTCGATTGCCAAATTATTTGTCCGCGTTGACAGATTATTGTCCGTCTTGCCAAATTATTGTCCGCGTTGACAAATTGTATATCATTACAACACCCTGCCATACCTAAAGTATGGCAGAACTCTTCTTTTATAGGGTAACTAATCGGTTTCAATATTAGAGCTAAAATCAAGCTCTTCAAACGAAGAATCTGTTGCTCTATCCTTTCAACCCACCTAAAAAGTGTTTGCTATGAACACTGGAAAAATTCCAAAACTCAATAAAGCTTTTAATGTACTAGGACATACCCATTGACAGCCAAAGTCGTAGCGACTTTCAACCCGCCTCTCGCTGGGAGGAGTGTTGAAACCAGTTGATCGAACCGGGATCGGATTCATTCATTGGCACTTTCAACCCGCCTCTCGCTGGGAGGGGTGTTGAAACCCAACCTCAGCATCAGAGAGTCCAGAAGTCTCTACTTTCAACCCGCCTCTAGCTGGGAGGGGTGTTGAAACTCAGCATTTGCAGCAATTTCAGCAGGTTCTTCAAATTCTTTCAACCCGCCTCTAGCTGGGAGGGGTGTTGAAACTCCGTTGGCATTCCCATCACACAAACTCACAACTTCATTCTTTCAACCCGCCTCTAGCTGGGAGGGGTGTTGAAACCTAGCCAATCGCACAGCCGCAAAAAGCTTTCCATATCTGGGGCTTTCAACCCGCCTCTAGCTGGGAGGGGTGTTGAAACCTGCGCTGTAGGGCGAAGCCCGTCCCACTTCATCTGCCATTCGGGAACGAGAACTTTCAACCCGCCTCTAGCTGGGAGGGGTGTTGAAACCCTGCGCTCCAAACCCTTGATTTGCCAACAGTTCTGAATGCATTTTTGGCAAGTCTCCCAAAATCGCCTGTCTGTTAACACTTAAAAAAGTAAATTAACTGACACCAGAAAAGCTACAAGCCTTAATCAATAAGCGATTTGAACTTTTGGCAGATCCCCAGGGAAATTGACCCCGCTTCGATTCGCCAAAAAATAATTAAGGTGGGTTCCTCCTTGCTCGGAGGTGATTCAGTAGCCACCACTGCGGTAAACCCGCACCTCTATTACTGGGGGCGCACCTAATTCCTATCCACAAGGAATAGCAGCATCAAGGTGGGCAGCTACCAGGGTCAGAAAGCAAGACTGTTTAACAGCAGTCAAACTAACCCAAATTTACACAGCACAGAGGCTTATAACAAGCATGAACTGCGGCGCTGTTGAATTTTCTTATTTTATTATCAAGGTTCGGTGTTTTGTCAATCAGTTTATTTTGCGGGAATGGTAAGCCGCGATCGCTAATTCTTTCGCTTTCTCTTGTGGACTACCTCGAATTGGCTGTTTTGACTCCTCTATAACAATTCCAGCTTTAACAGCTGACGAGTGAATATTTGCCATCAATCTGCCATAACTCCATTGATGAACGCTAACTCGGTACTGTTTGGCATACTGCTTTTGAACTTCTATTAAGTCTGATTTTTGTTCAGCTTTGGCTTGAACCTCACTTTGAACTTGCTCTCGCATATTGTCTAATTTGGGTAGAACAATACTTCCAGCAGAGTATGTTTGGGCGATCGCAATAATCTCTTTCGCTAGTAATCTGTCTATATATTCCCCTAACTCCGATTCTCCAAACTGATTTGGTGCAGCAAGCGTTTGAGCTATTTGGCGTTGGTGGGATAAGGAATGCTTTTGCTTTCGCTGTCGATTTACCAGTTTGTAATTATCACCCAGTAGTTGTTTGATGCTGCGATAGGTAATTACTTGACCTGTAGTGCCGTCTACTACCGCTAGCGTTGCAGGCTTTTCTAAGCCGAGGCTAACTCCAACAAGAATATGAGATTGTCCTTTATATAAAGTTTTAGTGGGGCGAGGAAAAGGGTTATTAATTCTGTCTAAGGTGGAGTTTTTCCGTTTTATGTGGGCTTGCTGTTTTTCATTGAGGTCGCCTTTGGCTTTTGTATTGGTGATAATTTTAGCGATTTCTTCAGCTTTCTCTTCCCTTACTTGATTGGTTCCTTCAGTCGTCCATAGGCGAGTATCCACAGAACAGTAGAGGGTTAAGTGGTTAGCCTTCCAAGGATCGCCTTTGCCTTCTTCTTCTTGCCAAGCAAGACGCCCACTACGGAGGGTGAACAGGCTGCTAGAGTGTTGGTTTTTACTATTTTTCTTAATTTGTTGATCTTCTAGGAAGCGTTGAAACCAGTGAAGTTGGCGAGAGTCACAATAGACTTGAAAACTATGCTCACTCAAACCGTTGAATTTTACACAGATGCGCCCAAACTGGTTTTTAAACCAAGTCATGTCTTCGTTGCTTTCGTAAGCTACCGGAAAAGGTACTTTGCTAAATTGCCTTAAAAGACTATCTTGCCAAGATTTTGCCTCGGCTTCATTGGTTGGAACGTTGTGAGTAGCAGTGAAAAGAGTTGCAAGCCATTTAGTAGCGGTTAAATCTCGACCTTTGGGAGTTCGTGTTTCTAGCTGTTCTCTGATGCGTTCAATCTGAATTTCAAGTTTACGGCGGCGCTGAACAAATTTTTTAGCGTCTTCTTCTTTATCGTTTATTTTGCAACCATTTTTGAGCAAATAGCTGATGGCGCAACGAGTCAAGTTATCTTCTGTCTTAGGATAGGACTCAAATAAGTTCTTTGATAAATTGCGATCGCTATCTGAATTTTGAGCTTTTTTGCGCTTTTTAGCTTTTTTTACATTTGTTGATGGAGTTTCAGCAGTATTGAGGGAAGCAAATTGAGCCAAAATTTCAGCAGCTTTAGTGCGAAGACTATCTAAGCTGACACCACTACTTTCTATCAATTCAACATCACTGTTGAGCATTTGCAACCAGCGATTTTTACCTTCTAGTTGGAACTGCGATCGCTTCATTAGCGCAAACCATGATTTATATATGTAGTTCACCAATGCGATCGCACTCGTGTAAAACCGTCCAGGCTGACCAATAAAGCGAGAGTCAGTTTTCAAAGGTTCGCAGAGTTCTTTGACAACACTAGTCGGGTGTTTGCCCTTTTGTCGCCAAGTTTCAAACTCTGGATGTTGATTTACCCGATGCAATAGTTCATTAATCAGTGGCGTATTTAGCTCTGCCATCAACTTCCATAGTTGGTGGCGTGATGACTCTGAGGCTACAAGACGACACTGAATAGTGATTTGGCTCATCGGTTTAAAACAATATTGTCTAATACTAACATGATTGTATTAAACAAGTCTTCTGTAAAATAAATTGTATGCAGGAGACATTTTTTACAAGCAAGGAAGCTGCTGAAATCACAGGCTGCACCCTTCGTCAGCTACAGTATTGGCGAGAGAGAGGGGTGATTGTTCCTGTCATTAGTGATACTGGGATAGGACGTAGTATTTATTACTCAAAGTCTAATTTGCTGGAACTGGCTGCAATGTCATATTGGCTATCTGTGGGGTTAAGTTTTGACATAGCCAGCACCACGTTGAAAAAGCTGAAAGACCAAGAGCCGGAGTTATTTACTTCAGGTAAAGGTAAGCGGTTTATGTTGTTGTCCCAAGCGCAGGAGCGATCGCTTGAGCTTGTGGAGTTTGACAGAAAAAAAGCGATCGCATCTTTAGATGCAGGTAAGCCTGTAATTCCGGTGTGGTTGGACGAGATTTATCAGAGGTTGGCGGTTAAATTGGACAAATAAACGATGAAGTCAAGAAAAATAAGAAATGAGCAATGAACCTAATACCTGCCGTAAGTATGTTGAACCAAAACTAAGAGATGCGGGGTGGGAACAGGAACCACACGATTATACTGAGCAGTATTACTTCACTGATGGCAAGATTCGTCCCAAAAACAAGCGTCAGCCCCGTGGTAAAAGTAAATTTGTAGATTATTTGCTGTTATACAACGGAGAATTTCCCTTAGCGGTAGTAGAGGCGAAAAGGAAGCGCAAAACTCCTGATGAGGGACTGGAACAGGCAATAGACTATGCCAATCTTCTAGGGGTGAAGTTTGCTTACTCGACTAACGGACAAGGAATTGTAGAGTTTGATTTCATCACGGGTAAGCAGTCTGATGTGATGGAATCGTTTCCTAGTCCTGATGAACTGTGGCGACGATTAACTGGGGAAGCGAAGGAGCAAATTAGAATAGACATAGCAGAAAAACTGTTAACTCCGTTTTATCCAATTCCAGATAAACCACTGCGCTACTAAGCTGTTGCGTATTTAATTTGTATATGCGATGCGGGCAAGATGCCCGCACTACAATAATTTTACGTTTTCGTACTATACAATTTAGATGCACATCAGCTTATCAACGAAATGCTATTAATGCTGCACTAGCGGCAATTTTCAAAGGTCAAAAGCGCCTACTGCTAACAATGGCAACAGGAACAGGTAAAACTACTGTTGCTTTCCAAATAGCTTGGAAACTGTCAAGTTTGGAGTGGAATACTTCTGGAGAATCTCGTTCTCCTAGAATTCTGTTTTTGGCAGATCGGAATATTTTGGTAGATGACCCGATGAATAAGGATTTCTCTGCCTTTAATCAGGAGAAAATTTACAAAATTCAGGGGGAAGCGAAAAAAGGACGTGACCTCTACTTTGCTATTTATCAAGCAATTGGTGATACACAATATAGCTTTGGACTTTACAGAGAATATAGTTCTGATTATTTTGACTTGATTATTGTTGATGAGTGTCACCGAGGTAGCGCCAGGGATGAAAGTAACTGGCGACAAATTCTAGAACATTTTGAACCTGCATATCAGTTAGGACTGACAGCAACACCGCTACGCGATGATAATGTTGATACCTATCGCTACTTTGGCAATCCCCTTTATACATATTCTCTCAAACAAGGGATTGATGATGGTTTCTTAGCTCCCTATCGAGTTTATCGAATTACTACCCGTTCCGATCGCGAAGGATGGCGACCTAACGCTGGAGAGATTGACCGCTATGGAAGAACAATTCCCAATGAAGTTTATCTCACTCCAGACTTTGAGCGGAAATTGGTGAGACAAGCCCGGACAAAGGCGATCGCACAACACATTACTGATTTTTTGAGAAGTGGCGATCGCTATGCCAAAACCATTGTCTTTTGCGTGGATGAGGAACACGTTAAGGCAATGATCAAGGAATTACGCAACCTCAACAGCGATATCACCAGAACAAATCCTGACTACATAACTCGCATTACCTCTGATGCTGGTGATGTGGGTAAAGGACATCTCTATAAATTTAAAGATGTCTTGGATGAAACTCACATTATTGCTGTTACTGCTAAGTTGCTAACAACAGGGGTAGATATTCCCACCTGTAAAAATGTTGTGCTTGCCCGTGTTATTCGTTCAATGACAGACTTTAAGCAGATTATTGGACGGGGAACCCGTGTACGAGAAGAACGGGGGAAGCGATCGTTTAATATACTCGATTACACCAATAGCACGGTATTGTTTGAAGATAGAGATTTTGACGGTGAACCCGCCCTTATTAATGAATCAGAGATAGATGATAATGGGCAAATACTCTCTGAACATGAAGAGGAATTAGAGTCAGAAGAGTTAGAAGAGGAAGCAGACGACTTGGAAGACGATGAAAGGTCTGGATTTCCGGGACTTCCAGATGATGATAACATCCCACCTCGGAAATATTACGCTGACGGGGGAAGCGAAGAGATTGTTGAAGAAAAAATTTATGATTTAAATCCAGATAATCAACTGCGCTTGTCTCGATTAATTGACTACACCAGAGAACAAGTTCGCATCCTGTATCGTTCCACTATAGAAATACAGCAACGCTGGGCAGATCCAGAACAGCGTTCAGAAATTATTGATTTGTTGGCGGATAGGGATATTGATTTTGATGAGTTAAAACAAGTTACTAAGCTTCCCGAAGCTGATCCTTTTGATTTATTATGTCATATTGCCTTTGATGCTCCGGTGCTGACTTGCAAGCAACGGGCTGAAAGGTTGCGTCGTCGCAAAGCTGATTTTTTTGAACAATATGGGGAAGATGCTAGGGCAATTTTAGAAATTATTTTGGACAAGTATGCACAGAAAGGAGTTGATGAGTTTAATATCCCAACCACATTTAAGGCTAACCGCGAGTTTGATAAATATGGCAATGTGGCTGAAATTGCTCAACGGTTTGGTGGAGTGGCACAGCTTAAGGGAGCAGTAAATCAGTTACAAAACTTACTTTATACTGCATAAATGATAGTTATGAACGCTAATGAATATCAGAACTTATATTCTGAAATCCAAGGAATAATTAATGACTATAAACTAGGTTGGATTATAGAACAAGTAAATAATTCTATTTATGAAGGCAAAATAGTTAGTATAGAAGATAGATTAGCTAAAAAAAATCGAGAAAAAACACCCAGGATTAAAAGAGAAGATTACACCGCTAAGGAAAAAGTATTGCTTTTATTAAATGCTTTCGAGACAGCAGTTGTAAACACTATAGAGCTAGAAAAAGAAGTAGGGAGATTCTTGACGGAAGAAATTAGTGATTCACAACTAGAGCCACAAATCAAATTTTATTCCGAAGAGGAACAAAATAGTCATCAATTTATTTTCTCATCGGAAACAATAAACTTACGTCAGCAAGAAGTTAGAGAAATACAAAATTTACTTAATGAGCTTCGCCAGGAGCTTGAAAAATAATGCCTATTAACTCATCTCTAATTCAAGGAATTAGAAGTAGAATAGGAAGCTTGGTTCAGCTAGGATTTGGTAAGTCAACTGATTTATCAGATTTATACGAAGCTTATATTTTTAGTATTTTGATTAGAGCAGCGCAAAACGAAGGAGCAAATATCAGGTTTCAAAACGCGCTTGAACAAGATGCTCAATATTTAATTTTTCGTCGTAGTCCAGGGCAAATTTATGTGGCAACGCAACCCTACACTCATGCTGTCATAGAATTTAATAGTAAACCCGTATTAGAAGCTCATGTAGGAATTAGAATTCAAGGGCGCTCACAAGTTTCTCATGAATGCGATTTATGTGTCTTATTACAAGAAGAGGCTAGAAGCTGTAGAAATATCTCCTATGAACCTAGACATACAAAAGTAATCATAGCAATTGAATGCAAGCATTATACATCAGATTTGCAATTACATTTAGGTAGAAGTTTCATTGGATTAGCTTCAGATTTAAATGTAAAAGAAGACATATATTTTATATCTAACAGAACATCAGATAATATTGAAAAATTGCTAAGTAATCATCGTAAGAAATGGGAACATAATATAATCCCTAGACAAGTAAATGAAATTAAACGATTAATGTACGCTTTTCAGCGAAATTTCAAAGATTTTAAAGCAAAGAATAATTAATAAGGATGCCCAAACGCACTACTAAACAAAACGATAAACCCGTCACTACAGCCCAAAAATTGGGAAGCGTGGTTAAGTCAGCGCGTGACATCATGCGGACGGATAAGGGATTAAATGGAGAATTAGATCGGCTTCCCCAGTTGACTTGGATTATGTTCTTGAAACTTTTGGATGATTCCGAGAAACTGCATGAGGTAGAAGCAGAATTAGAGGGAATATCCTATAAACCAACAATTCAACCGCCTTATCGCTGGCGAGATTGGGCTGCTAATGAAAATTTTACGGGCGATCGCCTGAAAAGTTTCATCAACAATGATGAGGCAATTTTACCAGATGGCACGAAAGGTTCAGGGTTACTCGCCTATTTGCGGAATCTCAAAAGCAAAACCGGACGCGATCGCGCTGATGTGATCGCCAAGGTGTTTAAAGATGTCACTAACCGCATGATTAGCTCCCACAAATTTGTTATTTTTTGACCGTTCTGGACAAACGGATGAGATTTGGTACTATGAGTTACCTTTGCCAGAAGGACGGAAAACTTATACCAAAACTAAGCCGATACAGGATGAAGATTTTGCTGTATGTGTGGCATGGTGGAAGAACCGAGAAGAGAATGGACAAGCTTATAAATATAACTTTAGGGAAGCTTATAATCAGGCGATAAAAGATGCAACGCCTCATTGGAATGCTGGTAAGAAAGCAGAGGAAACTGCTAATCAGCTTGCAAAGACAGTTAAGCAATTAACTGAGAAAATCCAATATTTACAAAATTCAATTTTGGACTTTTTGCCACCGAAAGAAGTTGCACAGATTAAAAATCAGATTCAGGTAGTTAAGAATGATGTGAAACAGACTCAAACTGAGGAGCAAAGTCAGCGCGAGATTGCTAAAGATGAAAATGCTAAAGGAGATGCTATTTACTGGGCAATTTATAATCTTGACCGCAAAAACCCGAATAATCAGAAGGATTTTGAGCATTTACCGCCTAAGCAGTTAGTGGCAGATATATTAGAGAAAGATAGGCGCATCGCTGAAATTATGGGGGAGATTCAGCAATTATTAGCGGGAGCAGAATGATGAGAAAAGATTTTTCATTAGTCCCGTTGCGTGATATTGCTTTACCTGTGGAACGTCCAGAGATACCTATTCTTGGCAAGAAATACCGTCAAATCGGTGTAAAGTTGTGGGGCGAAGGAGGCTATGAACGAGAATCAATAGATGGTAGCCAAACTCAATATAAAACATTATCACGCGTTGAAGCTGATGACATAATTGTGAACAAGATTTGGGCAAGAAATGGTAGCGTTTCAGTTGTTTCTTCCACTCTTGCTGGTTGCTATGCTTCAGGTGAGTTTCCTACTTTTGCGCCTATTAGAGAATATCTAGAACCTCGTTGGTTTTACTGGCTAACTAAAACAAAATATTTTTGGGAGCAGTGTGACGAAAAATCACGAGGTACTAGCGGTAAAAATCGTATTCGACCTGAGAGATTTTTAGAAATAAAAATTCCTCTACCACCGCTAGAGGAACAGCGACGGATTGTAGCACGGCTTGAGGAACTTGTGGGGAAGTTTGAGGAAGTGCGATCGCTACGTCAAAAAGCACTTGAGGAAAGCGAAGCCTTAACTAAAGCTGCAATGCGCCAGATTTTTAAGCCACATGAGAATTATCAAGAAGTATCTCTTGAAAGTGTGTGTGCTGCCATCATTGATAATTTGCACTCAAATCCTGTGTATTCTGATAACGGCGTTCCCTGTATTCGTTCATCAGATGTTGGCTGGGGTGCTTTGTACTTACATACTGCACGCTGTACCAGTGAAGAGGAGTATAAACGACGGACTGTGCGAGGCGAACCCATACCAAATGATATTGTTTTAGTTCGAGAAGGTGGCGGAACTGGTAAAGCTGCTATTGTTTTGGAAGGGCAAAGATTTAGCCTTGGTCAGCGTGTTATGATGCTTCGTCCAGATAAAAACAAGGTTAGACCCAAGTTTTTTCTTTATCAAATTTTGTCTCCTTCAGTCTACGAAGACCAAATTATCCCACGTTGCAAAGGTTCTGCATCACCTCATTTAAATATAGGAGCCTTACGTAAGTTTAATTTTTTTCTCCCACCCCTCCCTAAACAACATCGTATTGTCAACTACCTCGATGAACTACAAACCAAAGTAGACACAATTAAACGACAAAGAGAAAAGGCGATGAAAGAACTTGATGCGCTACTACCTTCCATCCTAGACAAAGCCTTCAAAGGTAAACTTTAAGAAAAAATAAAGGTGTAAACTTTGCCCATAGTTAGTAAATTTAACTAAGCCATAATTAATAAAGTTGACTAACAGAGGTCTGTGAATGGACTTAGAAACACTACTCCAACGCATCAACCTTGGAGAAGACCAAGAAATTGAGTTTAAGTCCGCAGATGGGGGATTACCCAATGATATATGGGAAACAGTATCCGCATTTGCGAATACAGACGGAGGCTACATTGTACTAGGTGTCAGCGAAGGCAAAGGTGGACTTGCCATTTCTGGAGTACGCAACCCAGATGGATTATTAAAAAACTTTTGGAATAATCATAACAACCCACAAAAACTCAATAAGCCAATATGTTCCAACTCTGAGGTACAAATTCTAAAGGTTGAAGCACACAATTTGGTAGTTATAAAAGTACCTAGAGCTACACGAACACAGCGTCCCGTGTACATAAATAACAACCCAATGACTGGCATATACAAGCGGAATTTTGAAGGAGATTACCGTTGCACCTTAGAAGAAGTGCAGCAGATGTTTCAAGATGCCAGTAACGAACCTCAAGACATAAAGATTTTAGAAGGGTTTAATCTCACCGATCTTGACCTAGAAACGCTTAAATCATTTCGTCAAAGGTTTAGTTCTAGGGAACCCGATCACCCTTGGTTAGCGTTAGACGAGAAAGATTTGCTAATTCAGTTAGGTGGCTGGCGTTGCGATCGCCTTACAGCCAAAGAAGGACTAACACTAGCAGGTTTACTGATGTTTGGCCGTGAACGAAGCATTTTAGACGCACTTCCTCACTACCAACTTGATTATCAGGAACAGCTTTCTAAAGATCCAGAAACCCGGTGGACTTATCGGTTAACGCTAGATGGCAAATGGGAGCCTAATCTTTTCAACTTCTACTATCGCGTTTACAGTCGTCTAGTCAACGATATAAACGTTCCATTTCAACTTGATAGGGATGCTGTGCGGCGAGGTGAAACTCACGTACACGAGGCACTTCGAGAAGCTCTAGTTAATTCCCTTATCCACGCAGATCATGTATCTACTCGCCCTTTAGTAGTTACCAAATTCACAAATAGTTTTTTATTTTATAATCCCGGTCGCCTAAGAATCTCTCTTCAACAACTTTATGATGGTGGTATTAGCGATCCTCGGAATCCCAACCTGCAAAAGATGTTTCAAATGCTTGGTTTAGGTGAGAAGGCAGGCTCAGGTTTTGGGAAAATTCTCCGCGCTTGGAAAGAGCAGCAATGGTTTTACCCTCTAGTATCAGAAGAATTAGATTTAGAAATGACATCAGTGACATTACCAATGGTGAGCCTAATTCCCGAAAATGTCGAGAAAGAATTAAGGGAGATTATAGGGGATGACTATTGTGAACTAACAGAGCTAGATTGCATTATCTTGGTACTAGCGCATCAATTTGGAGATATTTGTAACAGTGATATTCAGTGTTACAGACGCGAACATCCCAGAGACATAGGAGACTGCCTCAAGCGCTTGGTAAATAATGGTTGGTTAGAACGCTCTGGTCGCGGTCGTGGGACGTACTACGCTTTAGTCAACCAACAACAATCGGATTTACTTGCGTTGCTCCCAAGCTCCGAACATTACGAGCCAAGCTCCGAACATTACGAGCCAAGCTCCGAACATTACGGACTAAGCTCCGAACATTACAAGCGTTTAAAAGATATTGCCGTCCCTGTTCGTGAGAAAGGTCGCGTGGATCAAGAATTAGTCGAGCGTGTGATCTTAGAACTTTGCTCCGAACATTATCTAGCACTCCGAACATTAGCTGACTTACTCAACCGTAAACCGGACAGCATTAGAAACCACTATTTAAGCCTAATGTTAGACCGGGGATTAATAGAACTGCGATACCCCGAACAACTAAATCACCCTCAGCAGGCATACAAAACGGTATCTTCACCAAATACAAATTTACTGTAGTCAAACGCTTCTTGCCACTTCAGGGTGGTTTCATTGCTGAGACTACGGGTGTTTAAAAATGCTATAAGTTTATTAGTCGAGTAGGTACTTGGAAGAGAAATTCATGAAGCGATCGCAGGGACTATCACCGTAAACTGCTACTCAATTTTGTGACAAGGTAACTAGCATAACTAGCAGCATATAATCCCATAGGCTCCATTGATACCCACTAGTAGCGCTAATTTTCTTTCTCCATTGACCTAAGCCTAAGCCGGGGGCTTGTGCTGTATTGATTTTAGCTCAGAAAAATAAGCCTTGTAGAAGCGGGTATCACATCTAAATAGCTAACGAAAATCAGTTTAGATAATTACCATATACAGTGGGTATTATTTATGGTACTACAGGCGACAAAATCATTAATTGACGTAATCAGAAGAAACCGTCAATGGAACCACTAGAATACTGCCGTTTGTACGTTAAAAGCCCAAAGCCAGAAAAAAGAGGGTATAGAGCCGCGTGCGTGCGAACGCTCACAGAAGCAACTTTTGGGGTCTACTCGTACCAAACAATCGATAAAAACTGGGGTTCTCAATTTGAGAAACGACCAGATACAGTGCTACAAATTCTTGAAGTTGCTCACACTATTAACCTTATAGCCATCAAACTAGAGGTAATTCAACCGACAATTACAGAGCTTTTAGAACAGGTATCAGCAGTAGCACCCTACAAGAAACACAAGTAAATCATAAATTTTCGTGTATCCAGGTAGTTTTACCATTAAAAGCGAGTAAACTATGATTAAGCACAACAACCAACTCCGGTATTGACTTGCAACCAAGTTGAGGGGATTTGGTTTGGTGATTCAAAGGAAAACAGTGAGGTCTTAACCTTGACATCGGGAACTATTGTTCACTCTGCTGGAAACTTTCTGTTTACAAAACGGAATTATTCCTGATCTTTACTGTTCTTGGTTAATCTGCAACTAAGTAGATTTTTATGCTTGATATCTTCCCCCAAATTCCGCCAGTAGCCCTACCAGAGATAGTTCCTAACGAATTACCCCAGCAGAAATATCATCTCGGTGAATGGGTGCGCTGGTTTCAAGTACTCAATGGCGATTTTGGTCGTGTCATCGGAGTAATCTACACCCAACAAGCTAGTTGCATCGCCACTGGCTTGCACTACTTGATTTTGTTAGATGAGCGCAGTCCCTCTCGTGACACCTGTAGCTGTGACTTCGCTTTCGAGGAAGATATCGAACCCCTGGATAACTCATTATTGCAAAGGCTTCAGAGCAATCATGTCTGAAGCGCAACAACATCAGCAGTTGCTAGAACTGCACAACCAAATGTTCATGTCCCCCCAAGATTTTAGCTATCGTTGGGGATTGGGTTACGAAGAATTAGCAAAAATCTGTGCCATCTCTAAATCAACGGCTTATCACTGGTTGGGTGGACAAGCCAGCCGCCGAGAAGCTGGATTACCTTACCAGAGAATTATGGCTGTAGCTGATTTTCTTTTCGCCAACGCCGAAGTAATTAATCCTCTCTTAGAACAGTGGCATAATTCTCCACCACCAAATTAATTCTTCAGTTTTTGCAAATTGACAAAACTTTTCTTTATCACCTTGACTGACATAAAAAATAGGTAGTAGGGTGCAATTTATCGTCACCAGCCTACCCACTGTTCCATGAACCGCTCCACCAATGACTCCTATTACCTGCCCTCCAGTATTGAATTGACCCAAAGCTCCACCATAGTCCACAACATCAGGCTTAATCATTCCATCTACCCCAAAGCCAGTTCTAGTGAAGTAAGATGGGTGTCCTGGTAGTTTTGCAATTGGCTGACGACGAACATCAGAAGGTTCTGTAATACTACCACGACCAAATGATAAAGAACCTACGGTCAATGCAATTGCTGAAGTTGCTGGGTCAATAATTCGAGCGCTCTTGTTCAGCAGATAATTTGGGTACTCAGTCCGTAGTTGCTCATTTGACTGTGCCTCTTCATAAAAAGCATTACCGGCTGAAATTACAAACACAATGTTTTTATCTTGGTATTGATAAGCAATTTCATCTATTTTGGCGGCTAGCCGAAACTGCTTTAGCCCATCTCGGTAAATTTGTTCATCATTACCTAGCGAGATATTGATGACTTTGCAGTTTGGATAGTGTTCAACAAAAGCACGAATGGCTTCATGAAGTTGAGTTTCTACGAGAATATCTTCATCATATTTGCCATTCTCGTCTGTTACACGAGCAGAAAAGAGCCAAGCTGTTGGCTCAAATGAAAGCTGTTTAATGCAGTTCTCAATATTTCCATAGATAGCAATTCCAGCGACACTTGTACCATGTCCATGTACATCGTCAAGGCCACCTTTTATGAATTTCCGTTTTGCATCTGGGAATACTTCAGCTTCACCCAGCGCCGGAGCAATCAACGGATGACCACGCGGTACGCCAGAGTCGATAACAAGAATGCCGCAATTATCTTCAGGTGGAGGAACAACTTCGGGAAAACTAGAAATGGGCAGATTATAATCACCAGCTCTCTCAAAGGCAGCTTGGGGAAGGCGATCAATTTCTTTAACAATTTCCTCTAGCAGCAGAAGATTTAAAACTTCGTTAGTCACTTTAATCCGAGCAATACAGAGGTAGTCACCTATGTAGCTATCACTCATTCTCATAGGAGCAGTATCACTGGTTAAACTTTCTAGGACATCGGCAATATCATCTAAATACTTTCGCATTTATTTGCGATTGCCTGTGTGCCAAAGTTCTAAATCTAAAGCAGCAAGTTCACCGGGCTGTACGCGGTTTATATCTAACAGACGACCAATTCGATCTTCAGGTTCGAGGGGAACTAGCTCATCGATTGCCCCTAAATGTTCATATTTTGGCCCATCTTTGATCTGACTATAATTTTCTAACCGCTTCTTGAATTCTGCTAGCTCATTGTCGGATGAGAAGACAACAATAGCTTTATTGGGTTCGCGTGCTAAAACATTTAGTCCTATTTGAGTTACCAAACTGTCTGAAAAAGAGTGTTTTTCAGCAACTTTGATCTTAAAAATCAATTTGGGGTCAAGATGGAAAGGGCTGATCTTTTGCTTAACAGGCTCAATAAGGCTAGAAATTTGACCTAATAGCTGCTTACCGTGTTCACTGACATCAGTACGTTTCTTACCACCAAAACCACCACCAGTAGATCGTCGAGGTAATTCAATGTTTATTATTCTTGGTAATCTCAGGTGTTCAAACTGATTCCCCATTGTGGTTCGACGTCAATAATTATTTTGAGTTTGCTATTGTACTTTGCCTTTCTAAGAAACGCCCTATCGCAACCTCTAAATCATCAGCAGTCAAGGTACGTTCACCCCGTAGAATTACGGCTTTAATCGCATCAGAGCATATACGCTCTATATCTGCTCCAGTAGCACTATCAAGTCGATCAGCAAAGGTAGACAGATTAATAGCAGTATAACGGATAGCAGATAAGTAACGACTAAAAAGAGCCGTCCGCAGTTCAATCGATGGATTATCAAAGAAAATAACTTCATCAAATCGTCGCCAAACAGCACTGTCCAGCAGTTTCTCGTGATTGGTGGCCGCGACAAATATGCTTTGATTGGTTGCATTATCGATGAGTTGTAGCAAACTATTCACTAAGCGTTTGACTTCACCATGCTCATTTAAGTTGTCGCGATCGCGGGCGATCGCATCAAACTCATCAAACAAAACAAGCCATTCTCCCTTTTCGATGTAAGTAAAAATTTTCTGAAGATTGGTTGCAGTTTCACCTAAGTAAGAAGAGAATACTGCTGTTAGGTTCACGTAAACCAGCGGCAGCCCCAGTGCGCTGGAAAGAACTTTTGCGGTTTGAGTTTTGCCACACCCAGGTGGGCCACAGAATAGTAATTTGTTTTTAGGCTTGAGATTATAAGCTGCAAGTATGTCCTGCTTACGGTTTTCGAGGATGATTTCTTGCAGGGTATCAAAAATTTTTTCACTGAGGACAATGTGATCCCATGTCAGATCGAATTGTTTTACCTCAAGCAAGGCAAGCCCAGTATCCTTATCTTTAGGGGGTTCAGAAAACTGGTTCCAGGGAGCCTGGTTCGTAGCTAGGGGCTTGGTGTATCCATTGTCATTTTGGAGCAGCTTTTCCAAATCTCTAGCAAGCAGGATGTGGTTTTTATTCTTTTCTTCTTCAATAAGTTCCATAGCGGCAGCCAAAAACTCTTCTCTCTCATTGCGAGAGAAACTTTTGAAGAGTTTTCTGAGAATTTCACCACGTGCCATACTTTAGAACCGGAATTGGATATTTTATGTACCCTAATTTATTGTAGTAAATTTGTACTATTAAATAAAGGTTGGAAATGCAAAAGGCTATATATGCTAGCACTGAAATATTACACCTGAAAGAAATCATTCCTCAAGCTCTCTAACTGAGGCAGCTTTTTCTACGAGATTGCCTCCTTGTTTTTGCTGCATCTCCTTTCTAGTTCACAGTACTTTCATAAGCAATGTATCCGACAAGCTGCTATGCGTCTACGCCTCATTCACCTTGCTCTTCATTTCAAGAGGCAAAGGGGGATCATGGGTGACTGACATTTGGAACAATGGTATTAGGCTTACAAGTTTGGCAGTCAATAATGCTTTTGATACTGTGCCATATCAGGAAACGTCATAAAACACCTTTGACACCAACCATCTACCCACAAAGCTGGAACCTTAAACCTAGCTCCACAGTTGGGACATTCTGAAAGCAAGCTTAAGTTGTGGCTATGTGTGCGACGGGCTTCGCCTACGCATCCCAGTGTCACCTTCAACTGCCATTCAATTCTGTGACATGGTGACTCGATATAACAAGCAGCACATAAGCGAATAGGCTCCATTTTCATTCCCACCCCAGCAGGTGGTAACATCTGTAATAACCTATCGACATCAACCCCCACAACCTTAGCTAATGCCTCTAACTGCTGGTGAGAAGGAGGGGGATTAAACCGAAACTTTTCCCAACGAGCGATCGCACTGCCAAGCCCTGCGGCTTTACCTAACCCAGTAGGGGTTAAATCATTTGCCTGTCGAAAACGTCCTAAAAAGTGGCTTAGACTTTCTCCTTGATAAGGTGTTCGTAATCAAATACTTCTGGCATCTGGTATTCTGCTTCACTTTCAGTAAAAGCCACTTCCACTTCCTCTTCTGGTTCAAGTGGCAAAGGTTGTTTAGCCTTTTGCATTACAGATTGTTCTTCTTTGTGGCGTTCCTTTTTGGTTTTCTTTTGAGTTACAAAAGTGTCGCGATCGCGTACCTCTGCTAAAATCGAACGATTACTAATCTCTTTCCCAGCCTGCCGAATCCTGCGACTCATTGCTTTAGCCTCATCCAGAGACAATTGCTCAGTCTCCAAATCTTGAGCATAGGCACGAGCTAGAAAATCTTCTTTAGAACCTATTTGGTGATAAACGAAAACAGTTGTAATGTCTTTGGGATCAAATCGCAGTACCACGTTTTCCCCTGCATAACCTGCCAAGTTTTCCCCACGATAGGTCAGATTTTCAAATTGCAGATATCCACCCCTGTAGATTGAGCGCCGAGTTTGCCTCATTAAACAGATACGCAAATTTTCTTCTGAAATTAAATTAGGAGCAGCTATTAACCCTGCTTCCCACCGTTGATAACGAGTTTGGTCGCCCATACGGGCATCGATACTTGGGTTGTACTTGTCCACGATGTAGCGTACAAGCAGACGTTCTAACTCTCTTAAAGTGAGACTAGCCTCTTTTTCAGCTTGTTCTGGACGTTTTTGTACATTTGAGCCTGTGTACCCTGGCAAAGTGGAAAATAAATCAGTATTAAAAGTGCCAAAAGGACGCTCAACAATGCCACCTTCACTGGGGCGATCGCGTAAATGACAAGCAAATCCCAACTGCACACCAATCTGTTGCAAATGGTTGGAGCGAAAATCTTTACCGCCATCAGTATAAAAGTGTTCTGGCTTCCCGTAAGTTCCCCAATCACAATGGAGTGCATATTCTGACCCATACTGCTTTGGTAAGATTGCATGACGCAGTGCAAGGGCTACTACCTGAGAACTTGGTGCATCGTAACCTAAGTTAATCCCGATAATACAACGAGAATAAGTGTCTATGACCGTTGTCAGCCAAGGGCGACTCAAAAGTTCACCATGCTGATCCACTAGTAATAGGTCTACAAGAGTGTGGTCACATTGCCAAACATGATTACTGTGTTCTACTGATAAATCTTTGCCATCACGGGTTTTAACCGATAACCGAGAACCATGCCAACCCCGACTTCTGATACTCGCTTTTCGCTCTTTTTCCTCAATAATCGGTTGTAGAACTCGATACACAGTCCTATAACTAGGATATTTTTTTTGCCCTAATTCCTCAGCCTTTGCTTCAACTCTGATCGCAACTTGTTGGGGAGACATTCTCTTACCATCTTTATTGTTGTCCTTATATGTCTTGATAATGAAGTCCTGCCAATCAGAATCTATTCGATGTTTGCCTTTGTCAGCCCGTGTTGTGATTTGGAGTGCAGCTAAACCCTGCTGTTCCCATTTTTTTACTAGCCGCCGTACTGTCCGCACAGACTTGCCTAGCTTTGCTGCTACCTCCCTTTGTTTTTCTCCGTAGGTGATGCGATCGCATGGTTCTAGTAATTGCTGAATCATATCCAGCAAATGCCTATCATCTGCTGAGAGTTCCGTCACAATCTCATCCTTTTCTGCCTCTTGATCCCTATTGGTATGATTGTCCAGCATTTTTACATAATTGTTTAATACAAACGCAGTTGTATTGTACTATGAAAGGGACATTTATTTTGTCAATTTTCATAAAAATGTAGGCTCACAGCGTTTTTCAGGAAAGGACAGATATTTTGTCAAAATTCCAAAAGAGGACAAGTATTTTGGCAATAAGCCTCTAGTAGCCTATTTTCAGCCTAAAATAGTAAAACCCTTATCAAGTAAGGGTTTTAGGCTAAATATTTTGAAGACATTAATTTGTCAAGTAGTCATTTAATTTGGCAATCGACATTACCTTTGCAAGACTAACCACAAAATCGAGAGGTCATTTTCTCTCAAGGGATAAACCCAATTAACCCTATCAATACCTTAGCCAAAATAAGAGTATGAAGAGGTAGGGCTGACGTAGTAGAGTTATTGTCTCTCACAAAGACCACTCTTCAGCCCATCCTTGACATCTTATAACTGCTACAAGTTGGTGTTTTTCGCCCCATCGCTCCTAGTGAATGCGAAGTCAACCCCAATTACTTTGCTCGTGGTGAATCAGTTCAGGTTAAGTTGAGTTTTTTTAACAAGCTTGCCCTTTCTGAAGGTAACGGTAATGTTAGAACTACTGGTATTTCTCCAAATATAAGTTGTGCTTGTTTCAGAGCTTTCGACCTCAACACCTCGGTCAAGGATAGATTCGACTTGCGCTAAGGTCATACCATGTTCAAGCCTAATATATTCGGCAAGCCCAAAGTTTTGGTTTTCCCTTTGGGTAACGGCGCTAGTAAACTTAGAAGGTATTAAATCTGTTCCTTGTTTAAAGCCATACCCCATACCTGAACCAAGTGTAATCCCAATACAAAAGATTTTAATTAAAAAGCCGACAAGGTTAGGAGGTTGTGGCTTTTGATCGTTCCCATCGTTTAAAATAAACATAGACTCCTCCTTCTGGAGTAAAAACAAAAGCGAGATTGACATTTTTCCTGTTGACGCAGGAAATCATAAGTCAACTTGTAGGGAGGGCTGATGTTGACGCATCAGCCCTTTCTTTGTAATGAAACTTGAGTTGATGAGGTTTTCCTTTTAAACTTCCGCAATGATATAGAAGATACAGGAATTATGAGCATATCTACCAGGGAAAAACACATTTTAAAAAAGCATATAGCCGTCCTCTTTCTCTTGCCCATCGATTCCACTTATCAACTAACAGACCTTGGATATCTTCTGGAAACATTATTCAGCAATGCCTAAGTTTTTCGTGAGCAACCAAAATAATTTTTTCGGTTTCTTCCCAGCCAATGCATTTATCAGTTACAGAAATACCATATTTTAATTCTTCTTGTTTCCCAGTAATTGGTTGACTACCTTCATACAAATGTGATTCCAGCATCATGCCAACTATTGATGTATTACCATCCACTATTTGCTGAACAATATTTTCTAAGACAGCACCTTGTAATTTGTAATCTTTATTGGTATTGCCGTGGCTACAGTCGATAACAATTCTCGGTGGTAAATTTGCCTGTTTTAACTTCTCTTCTACCAATTTTACATTTGCTGGATCGAAGTTAGGTTGACTACCACCCCTTAAAATTACGTGCCCGTAGCCATTACCTTTAGTTTGAAAAACGCTGACTTGTCCGTTTTGATTAATTCCCAGAAAGTTATGCGGGTTTCCAGCAGATTGCAGGGCATTCAAAGCTACTTGGATATTGCCATCAGTACCGTTTTTAAAACCCACAGGCATCGAAAGTCCACTTGCCATTTCGCGGTGAGTTTGGGATTCGGTTGTGCGTGCCCCAATGGCAGACCATGTAATCAGTTCGCTAATATATTGAGGTATGATTGGATCTAGTGCTTCTGTACCCGCAGGTAGTCCTAATTCTGTAATTTTTAATAACAGATCCCGTGCAATTAATAAACCATTCTCTACATGGAAAGAATCATCCATATCTGGATCGTTAATCAATCCTTTCCAACCAACAGTTGTTCTTGGTTTTTCAAAGTACACTCGCATAATTAGTAGCAGCTTATCCTGAACTTGTTCGGATAACGCTTTCAACCTTTCAGAATATTCGAGCGCTGCTTTTGGATCGTGAATTGAGCATGGCCCAACTACTATAAATTTTCTCCGATCCTGAAAATCCAGGATATCTTCTATTTCCTGCCTGTATGCTAAAACTCTTTGTTCGGCTAATTGTGTTAAAGGTAATTTTGATTTTATTTCATTGGGAGTTAATAAAATGCGATCGTTCTCAATATTAGCGTTGTCGATATTACTGTTAAATAATTTGTTGTGCATGGGGATGCTCTGACAATTTTATATACGCACTTCAACTCAGAAGTGTAACATAAACCCATGAGATTTTAAAACAGCTTCTTTCTGGCTTGACAAATTTATAGTTAAACTGTATATGATTAAAAAAATAACTGAAAAAGGGAAATATTTTCCCCTTTTTCTTTTACTATTGTAATACTGGCTCAGTCATGATGTATATCATTATTGCCATACAAAGACTTTGGCTTCGTATGGCCCCAAATCAACTGTGATGCCATCTTCAACAGCTTCGACATCATAATTGCCTGTCCACTCGTGCCATGTTCCACCGCTTCCTAAATTAGCAACATGATAGCCACCTAGAAAGTTTTCTGAGAAATTTGCTATTACGACTACACGAGAACCTTCATCATTCCAACGAGTATAAGCTAATACTTTTGCATCTGCATTCTCGTGGATAAAATCAATATTTTCTGTGTAGAGAGCGTGATTACTTTTACGCAGGTTGGTTAAGCCTTTGTATGATTCAAATAAACCACGATTTAAATCGTTACCTAATAGTGTCCAGTCAATTTTGGATGATTCAGGTTGTTTCGGTTTATACTCTCCAAATTCCTCTCCCATCCAAATCAAAGGTACACCAACAGCAGTCATTAGGATGGCGACTCCTAACTTAGCCCGCCTGAAGGCTTCTTCGTCAAAAATCTCACGGTTCCCCAGTTCTACCATGACATGGTTATGGTCGTGGTTGGTGAGGTAATTTACTACATTCGTAGCACCCAAGAAGCCTTGGCGTTTGCAGTCAATGACATCTTTGAGACGCTCTAAATCAAATGTATCACCGCAGATATGTTCTAGAATGCAGTGATAGAAACTGTCATGCCAACAACCATCCATTGGCCCATCTATATTAGTAATACTGGTAGTTTCAGGAATGTGTTCGGCAATATTATAAAAAGGCTTCATGCTAGCGGTATTTTTAGCTTCCTGAACAATCCAGTGCATGAAGTCGTAATTAGCAATTTGCCGCGCTGCATCATAGCGAATACCATCAAGATGATATTCTCCAATCCAAAAACGAATTACCTCACTAATAAATTTCCGTGCTGGATGAATCTCTAATTTTTCGTCATAATGTTCGTAATTAAACTCAGGCCCCCAGTTATTATCAGGATCGCGAGGTTCATGATGATACCAATAATCGTGGTCAATTTGTGTTAAAGGAGCAGATGCTTCTGAGTGATTATAAATACCGTCAATAATTATACGAATGCCTCTGCCGTGACACTCATCAATCAAATTTTTCAATTCAGCAGTAGAACCATAACTTGATTCTGTTGCAAAAAAGTGGCGGGGATTATAACCCCAACTATAATCACCAGGATATTCTTTGAGTGGCATTAACTCAATAGCATTAATTCCTAGTTCACATAAATAATCTAACTTTTCAATGACGTGTTTATACTTGCCTCGTGCATAAGGATCGTCCTCACCACCAGAAAAGTCACCAACGTGTAATTCATAAATTACTAATTCGTGGTCAGCAGGTAAAGGTTTATCATCATGTTGCCAATGGTATGTATCAGTAATCTTTTTTCCATCTTTTACATGGATAACACCATCATCTTTTCCACTCAGTTCATCTATATCAGTTGCACAGGGGTCTGTAACATCAACCCATTGTTCTGGTTCAAAAAACCATGAATTTGACTGGACACGAAATTTATATTTATAATCGCCATCTTCTAGTTCAACACTTGTACGAAAATAACCATCATCACCTTTTTCCATTGGAATTTCTTGCCAATCAGAAAAAGAACCAATTAATGCGGCTCCTTTGTTGTAAGGTGCAAATAAATTAAATTCAATTGGCTTTGCCATAGAAGTGTTTGTAATATCAAGGGGTCATAGAAGTATTCTCTAATGTTCAATTGAATTAGCAAATCGCTCTAGAGAAATAATTATATAAATAGCGCTTCTATCTTCAGGATGAATTTATGAATACTTTATAAAGATTATTATTTGGCAATTTTGGACTATCGTTTGGGTTGGTTTTTTGAATTTATATATCAATTCAATATTAGATATTTTTTGTTAACGATACTACCAATCTCAAAATATTTTTGTATCAATTTACAAAGTTTTAACAAATCAACTCATGGCTTTTGATTAACTTCTGAAATAGCAGATATTTATTGCTAAATACCTGCTATTTCAGATTAATCAATTTTGCCGTTAGTTTGTTGTAGATAACTTAAAAACCAATTTGCCGCCGTCGCTCTGCGAGTTTGCCGAGGCCCAAATTCTCCAATTTTGTAACCTTTGAAACCCAGTTTCTCTTTGAGCATTTGTTTATTTTCAGCAGGAATAGAACGGGTCAACTTGACTATTGCAGGGCGAGACTCTATGAAATCTGGTGGTTGGGGGTACTCATCTTGCCATTCTGGTGCAACTAGGCTATTGTCCCATTGTGCAGTTGAGGAATCATAGCGATATCCTAAATAATGCCATAGCAAGTGGTTGACTGTGGCATCATCAAGTTCATCATTAATAATTGCCCAAATTGTTTCTGTATTGAGTGGTGGCAGTTCAGACATATCACATATCTAGGAATACGCTTTGATTTCTGGATTAATTTAGTTTAAAAGGAAAGAGGGAAAATGCAAAAGGTAATGGGAAAGAAAGCTATTTTTATGGTAGTGAGTTTTTTCAAAAATGTTTTGTTAACAATCTTGTGGTAATTATCTGACCGATTTCTATGGTTTAGCGATCGCACTCGCACAGGTAACGGGAACATCGCCAACGCCAGTATTTTCAGATGCAGACTGGGCTATGAGTTGAATTTCTCCGGTAGCTGTGCGAATGAATGCGGTTGCTTCGATGATAGTGGGATAGGAGGTTATGGGGTATGGGGTATAGGCGATGGATTTACCTTGCCTTTGAAATTCAGATACATCGCGAATGTCACTCCAGGGGCGATCGCTCCCTACCCATTCATTTGGATTAGACGGCAATCCCCCTCGTCCTGTAGCCACAAAACTACTGCCTTGAGCATTACATCCTGTGGCAATTTGCTGACTAGAGTCTACGAAATTTACAGGCAGTTGAACAACTCCAGCACTTGGATCGACACCAAGATTATTAATCTGCACCGTCCCACTCACACCAAATTGCGAATTGGCGGTAATGTCACTATTGGGTGTGTTTTTGGGCTGAAACTGGAGTCCGAAAATCCCCTGAGAAGTAATGCCGATCTTGCCACCTTTCCCAGCAAAGGCATTGGCGCGAATATCGCTGTCTTCTGAGAGCACCCCAATCAGAAACCCGTTAGGAATATTAATCGAAATGTTGCCACCATTACCCCCCGCTTGGGCTGTACCTGCGGTAGTCGAAATCAAGCTATTGCGCCGTAGCAACAACAGATCGCCTACATCCAGGGTAATGTTGCCCCCTTGAGTGCTAGCAGTTTCGGCAGTAAGGGAGGCACGCCTATCAAGCTTAAGCTGATTGGCTGTAACCGAGATATTGCCCCCTGCACCACTACCAAAACTTCCGACTGCGATCGCTGCTTCATCCTGGAATAAAGCTGTTTTTGCTCCCACGGTGATGTTACCGCCTTTGCCCGTAGAACCCGCAGATGTGGTAGCAAACAGTCCAGTGTCAGCACCAGTGAGCATCAATTGGTCAGTTAGTTTAAATGTAATATCACCTGCGGCTCCACTGCTATTTGTATTAGAAGATACTCGCGCTCCCTGGCTCAAGTTGACGCGATCGGCAGCAATAGTTAAGTTTCCGGCGTTACCACTACCAGAGGTGGAAGCAGATAGTTCCACCCCCCCATTAATATTAAGTTGCCGAGTTGTCACGCTAATATTTCCAGCATTGCCACTGCTGCTAGTTTCGGCAGTTAACTTACCTGCACCTCTCAGAGTAATCGTGTCTGGAGCAGTGAGAATCAAGTCGCCGCCCTTACCACTACCATTGGTGGACGCAGAGATTTGGGATTGAGGCGCGAGGAACACATTTAAAGTCGGGTCATTGGCGTAGGGATTGAGCCGCAGCGTGCCAGCAGGGGCCTGTCCTTGGGTATCGGCAAAAACTCCCACGATACCCGCCAGATTCATTTGGGAAGCATTGAGGGTAATACTACCACCACCTTCGGTATTAGTTGCCGTGGCGCTTGCTGTAGCAACAATGCGGGCGTTATCAGACAAGTTAAGACTGGGAGTATTGATGATAATATCGCCAGCTTTGCCTGCATCGGTGGCTGCTACCGAAACAACAGGGGCAGCGCCTTGCATTTGTGCGATGTTTACAGATGTGGGAGCATTCACTGTGATAGTTCCACCCTTCCCACTGCTCTGAGTGGCGGCGGTAATCTGTGCATCTCCAGCAACGACAACGGTAGGGCTGTTGAGGGTTATGTCGCCCGCTTTGCCAGTACTGCTGGTGGTGGCAGCAAGACTGCTACCGTTGGTGAGGCTGATACCCTGCCCAGTAGTAACGGTAATATTCCCGGCATTGCCGCTATTGCTAGTACTGCTGAGAATTTGACTCTGGTTGAACGTCGCTTCACCAGCGCTGGTGATGGTGACATTGCCGGCGCGATCGCTGCCTTTAGTGTCGCTTTCAATCCGGCTGTTAGTGAGAGTGAGATTCCCAGCGCTATTAATGCTGACATCCCCCGATCGCCCTGTTCCACTAACCGGAATTGAGATTTTCCCTGTAAATGGGGTGTCTATTGTCACCTGTTTTCCGGTCAAAATTACAGTATCAGCGATCGCCAAATCTTCCTGCCCATTCACCGCAACTGCCCCTGCCTGTGCGGAGGAGGATGCCGTTAACATTTGCAGTCCAGACACTTGGTTTTTTGCGTCTAATATGACATTTCCGCCAGCGTTTGCGGTTCCTTGGGGCGCAACCGAAAAGGTATACAGGCCACTTCCCCCTCCAGTAATATTCCCATTCTGTGCGATTAGAGCGATCGCGCCGCCATTGCTACTATTGCCAGTTGTTGAATAGGAGAATGAGGACAAATCGCTATTGGTAACAAGGTTGCCGTTGGTGCTGGTTAGAGCGATCGCGCCGCCATTGCCACTATTGCCACTGTCTGAGGTTGAGAATGAGGACAAGTAACCGTAATTATTGTTGGTGAGGTTGCCGTTGGTGCTGGTTAGAGCGATCGCACCGCCATTGCCACTATTGCCAGTTTTTGAGTATGAGAGTGAGTATAAAACGCTATTGTTGGTGAGGTTGCCGTTGGTGCTGGTAAAAGCGATCGCCCCACCATTGCCACTGCCAGTTGGTGAGGCTGAGTATGAAGACAAGTAACCATTGTTGGTGAGATTGCCATCGGTTGCCGAGAGGGCGATGGCACCACCATTGCCACTATTACCAACATTTGAAGTTGAGCTTGAGTCCAACACGGCATTATTAGTGAGGTTGCCCTTGGTCGTCGAGAGGGCGATCGCTCCCCCCATTCCACTCGTGCCACGCGAGGCTGAGTACAAATAACCATTGGTAGTAAGGTCGCCATTGTTAGCAGAAAGGGCGATCGCTCCGCCATTGCCACTTTTGCCACTATCTGAGGTTGAAAATGAGTACAACAAGCCATTGTTGGTGAGAGTGCCATTGGTAGTAGAAAGAGCGATCGCCCCGCCATTGCCACTGTTGCCAGTTGTTGAGCCTGATGCTGAGTACAACGTGCCATTGTTGGTAAGGTTGCCATTGTTGGTAGAGAGAGCGATCGCTCCGCCATTGCCACTGTTGCCACTATCTGAGGTTGAGAGTGAATACAACACGCCATTACTGGTGGTGAGGTTGCCGTTGTTGGTAGAGAGGGCGATCGCCCCGCCATTGCCACTGTTGCCACTATCTGAGGTTGAGACTGAGTACAACGTGCCATTGACATTGAGATTGCCGTTGTTGGTAGAGAGAGCGATCGCCCCGCCATTGCCACTGTTTCCACTATTTGAGGTTGAGGCTGAGTACAACGTGCCATTGACATTGAGGTTGCCATTGTTGGTAGAGAGAGCGATCATCCCCCCATTCCCACTGTTGCCACTATCTGAGGTTGAAGCTGAGTACAACAAGCCATTGGTAGTGAGGTTGCCATTGTTGGTAGAGAGAGCGATCGCCCCGCCATCTCCCCCGCTTTGATTGGACACATCGATACTGGCAACGTTAATATCTCCAGTGCCCGCGATTAGGCTAACGACTCCCGCAACCTTATTAAAAGGTTGCACCAGCACATTACCCATCAGCGTAATTCCACTTGGAACTGTGACCCCAGTGTAAGTAGGTGGATTGTTTTGATTGCTGCCGCCATAAGTCAGATTCGTCTGCCCAGACCGAATGATTAACCCCGGATGGGTACTCAAAATCCCATCACTCCCCATAAATGTAGAGACTGTATCGGGGGCTGCAATGTTAATCTTACCCTGAATACGCACACTGCCCAATGACTCAATTAACAACGATGCACCTGTGTAGCTACCTGCAATATCTACATCCCCTGCACTACTAATAATGGGGTCATACAGACTGACAAAAGTGGCGGGCTGTCCTGATTGACTGCGAATTTGGAACTCACCACCACTGAAAAAATGTGCATCACCTGAAATCGTGCGATCGCTAACCAGACTCAATTTGCCGAGACTCTGAAACTGCGATTGGGAATGGTTCAGGGTAAAAATATCAACGCCCTGATTCCCTTGAATCGTTAAGTCTCTGCCTGCACTAGCAATAAATGGAGTGGTGACGCTATCCCGAATTTGTACCGTCCCTTGAGCCTTCAGGGTGACATCTCTACCTGCTATCAGTTGCCCTTGCAAATCGAGGTGGTTTGCTTCCAGAGTCAGGTCTTTTCCGGTAGTGAGATTACCCCGATTAGCGATCGCAGAACCGGATGGAATGCTGCCCCTTTGTAATCCTAATGGCACGTTGATGCTTAGTAGTGGTGGTGCTTGGGGATGGGTGGCACTGAACTCACTACCATCGGAAAACTTAAAACTGCTAGCAGTGCTGGCAACAAAGGAACCGCCGATGTTTAACTGAGCATTGGAACCAAAAATAATTCCGTTGGGATTGATCAAAAACAGATTGGCAATCCCATTGGCACGAATCAGCCCATCAATACTAGAAAAATTGCTTCCAGTCACCCGCGTTAGGATATTTTGGATTGCAGCCGGGTTATTGAAAAACGCCTCGCCGCCTGTGGGAACAGAAAACTCACGGAAACTGTGAAACAAATTCACACCCCTGATTGTGCCTCCATCAATTGTGCAATTTGTGCAGCCAGGTCTTACCTGAGAATTTACTGAAAGTGTAGAATCGGGAACAATTTGAGCGAGTCCGGGAGTGGAAATCAGACAGGTAAGTAGGATACTACTAAACTGGCACAGCCGAGAAACTGAATTTTGCATCTTAAGTTGGAGTTTGCAAGAACAAAAGGGAGGATTGAGTGAGAGGTTCCCAACTACTACTCAAATAGCGATTTCACTCGAAGGGCGATTAGAAATATAGTTCCCGCTTCCGGTTGGGAATGAACATCGTATTGAGCCGAGAGAAGTTCGGCGAGTTGCAAGAGTTTTAAAACTTTATGCTGTAAGCTTTTAGGGCAATTCTCTTCTCTTTTGCTCCTGCCTCACACCTAAATTAGGTAGACTGGAAACACAAAGATTAGACCAGTTTATGCAGAATTCTACAGCACTGCCAAAAATTACCCGTGCCCATGTATTCATTTCTGGCCGAGTTCAAGGAGTGGGGTATCGCTATTCCACTGTGGATACAGCTAGACAGTTAGGATTAACCGGTTGGGTGCGGAATCTCCCCGATAGTCGAGTAGAGGCAGTCTTTGAAGGGGCGCGAGAGGTTGTAGATGATATGCTTCGCTGGTGTCATTCTGGGCCACCTGCTGCTGTGGTTAAAGATGTTGTGGTTGAGTATGAAGTCCCTGAAGGGTTACAAAGATTTGAAGTTAAGCGGGTTGAATAGAAAGTCATGCTAATATGCAGCTTTAGATACTGCATTTACTGGGCATTAAAATGATATAAATCAGCGATCGCTAATTACAATATTACGATCGGGCTAAATTCGCAATCATACTTTGTATGGTAGTTCTGTACGCACTTTCAGATTTCATCGACTGCGATTTTGCTGTCAGCGATTCATCTCCGAGTTATTGGTACGAAGGGCGTTCTCTTGAAAGTGGCCATCGCCTAAAATTACCCCGCACTTCAATTTCCGAAGCGATCGCCCACGGACTAATGCAACAGCTTGCTAACAATGACTATTATTCTCGTGAAGACAAGATGTATGGAATACTGTTGGTTGAACTGCCTAATGGCGAACAACGAGTACTAAAAGCCTTTTCCGGTCTTTTGAATGGTTCCAGTGTGGTTGAAGGCTGGATTCCACCAATTCCAGGACGAGATGAAGTTGTTTTGGAGGAAACCCGCACTTTAGCACAGTTAGACGCGATTAAGCAGGAAATCCTTAGCTTGAAGCAACTAAGTGAACGCCAGCAGTATGAAACTCTGTTTGATGAATTTGAACAGCAGTTGCAAGCAATGAGCGATCGCCATCGTCATTGCAAACATCAACGACAGCAAAAACGTCAGCAAATCTGCAATCCACTCACTACAGAAGCACTTACTATTGCCCTTGAACAACTCGATGAAGAAAGTCGTCAGCAGGGAATTGAGCGACGACAACTTAAACGCCAGCAAAATGAAGTATTACAGCCCCTTCAGCAGTTAATTGCAGCAACGGATGCGCGAATTAGCGAACTGAAACAACAGCGTAAAGCGCTATCCCGTCAATTACAAGCTCAGATGCACGCTAGCTACAGCCTGACTAATTTTTCGAGGCGATCGCGATCGTTACAGCAATTGATGCCAACAGGTTTACCCACTGGCACTGGAGACTGTTGTGCCCCAAAGTTACTACATTATGCGGCAACACATAATTTAAAACCACTAGCAATGGCAGAGTTTTGGTGGGGTGCATCTTCAATAAATCAAGATAAAATTCAAGGAGAATTTTATGGCGCGTGTGCTGAACGATGTCAGCCATTGATGGGGTTTTTACTATCTGGCTTGAAACCTAACCCCCCAGCCCCCTTCTCTGCAAGGGAAGGGGGAGAGGTCACTTTACCCATTCTTTATGAAGACGAATGGCTGATTGCTGTAAATAAACCTGCTGGACTACTTTCAGTACCTGGGCGTTATAGCGATCGCCAAGATAGTGTTTTGAGTCGCTTACGTCATCTGTTACCGGATGGTATGGCGCTTGCATCTGTGCATCGCCTAGATCGAGAAACTTCTGGGATTTTGTTGTTAGCACGCGATCGCCAAACCCACCGACAACTCAGCCAGCAATTTCAGCAACGCCAGGTTCACAAGGTTTATGAAGCCATACTTTCAGGTGTTGCGATCGCTGAACAAGGTGTAATTGACTTGCCATTGTGGGGAGATCCTGAAAATCGCCCTTATCAAAAAGTTGATTGGCAACATGGTAAACCCAGCTTGACACAATTCCAAGTAATGGCGAGAGAACAAGATTACAGCCGCGTAGAATTTACGCCGCTAACAGGACGCACCCATCAATTGAGGGTTCATGCAGCTGATCCACGAGGACTTGGGATTGCTATTTTAGGCGATCGCCTTTATGGATGTGATGCAGCTACCAGTCGGTTATATCTGCACGCTAGAGAACTTAGCTTCGAGCATCCACAGTTAGAAAAAATCTTGCATTTACAAGCAATTACGCCCTTTTGATAAAATATCTCATCGGCTATGACTAATTATTTTGCCACACGTCTAAAAAAATACTCTAAGCTAAGTTAAAGGGTACACAAGTGTGAATACTAGGTTCTATGTCGTTAACACTTCTAGGATTAGTGGTATTAGTAGCCGGACTGATTGCTGCATTAGTACAAGCATTAATTGCAGAGTCTCAGGTGAGGGATAAGTTACGTAAATATGATACATTAGCTGACAAAGAGGGGTATCAACGGCAGTTGGAATCAAATATTCATTTACTTGAAAATAAACAGAAATCTCTTAATACCCAAATCATAAATCTTCAGCAGCAATTTTCTGAACTTGATGCAAAAGTCTATCTTCAATCTATAGATTATTATGAGCCAAAGTATGAGTTTATCAGTTCTGAAGACTACATACATAGGCTGAAGAATATCAAGTTACAACAGGAAAATATGGTAAAAAATAACCAAGCCTATATTTGTGATACTCAATGGACTGTTGGTGATAGTAAAAGAAAAGGCGACAAAATGATAAACGACATTCTCAAATTGGTTGAGCTTGCGTTTGAAGAACGATGTAAGTATGCGGTAAAAGAAGTTAGATATAACAATGTTGATTCTTTGAAAAAGAGAATAAATAATACATTTAATAAATACAATAAATGTTTAAAAACTTTAAATTTCAAAATATCAGAAGAATATTTACAATTGAAATTAATTGAGTTAGATTTACAGTACGAGCTAGAAGATAAAAAACAGCAAGAGCGTGAGAGAGAATTAGAAGATAAAAAGCAAAACAAAGAGCGTGAGTCAATTGACAAGGTAAGACAGAAAGCTGAAGAAGCTGAAGAAAGAGAAATACTTCACCAACAAGAGCTTGACAAAGTTAGACAAGAAATAGAACTGACTGAAGGCGAAAAACGACAACAACTATATTTGAAAATTCAGGAACTAGAACAACAAGTTGCTGAAGATCGAAATGATAAAGAAAATGCTCTTTCTGAATCTAGAAGACTCAAATCGGGATACATTTATATAATTTCTAATATAGGCTCTCTTGAGCGGGATGTATACCGAATATGTAGAACTATTCGTAATAAAGAAGATGAATATATTAGGGATATGAACCCCGCAGTTCCATTTCAATTTGATATTCACTTCAAAATATTCTCTGAAGATGCTTTTGATACATTGCAGCGCTTGCATCAACGTTTTGATGATAAAAAGGTGAATACAGTTAACCCAAAGAGAGATTTTTTCAAAGTTTCAATGGATGAGATTGAGCGAGCTGTTAAAGAAATTCAGAAAGCAACTGGCGTTTTGAGGATTGATATATTTGAACCAGCGCCTCAAGCATACGAATATCGCCAAACTCTTGCAGCACGCAAAAAGCATCAACACCTCACCATCGACAATTCATCTTTAGAGGAGGATAAACTAGCATAAGTTATGAATAAATTCACAAAAGTTTACAATACATCAGTCTATAGAGAGCAAACAATTCTAAAACCAACATGGTTGGACATGTCACTCGCATTTTTTTGTAAGCGTGAACTTGATCGGCACAGGTGCGGGTCGTTGCGCCATGATCCACCACGCATTACACGAGTTTGATTATCACTGCGATCCCACCAAGTATCTCCATTATTCGGTGCATTATGATAATTCTCATGCCAATGGTCTAAACACCACTCCCAAACGTTACCGTGCATATCAAATAGTCCAAAGAAATTAGCAACCTGCAAACTACCTACGAAAGTAGTTATTTCACGATAAATTCCTTTTCTTTCTGACCCATAAGAGTAACTACCATCATAATTAGCTAGGTCGGAAGTAATAGTTTCCCCAAAATGAAAAGGAGTTGTCGTTCCAGCACGACAAGCATATTCCCACTTTGCTTCGGTAGCAAGACTATACTGTTTACCTGTTTTTTCAGATAAGCGATCGCAAAACTCAACAGCATCAAACCAAGAAACTTGGGTAATAGGATGGCTTTTGCCTCCGTTACGTGACGGGCGAAGTTTTAAGTTTTGACGAACTTCTCGCAAAGTAGCAACTTCTCTCCATTGTGCTTGTGTAATCGCGTACTTACTTATCAAAAATGGTTTGACTGTTACTTGATGTTGAGGTCTTTCGTTGGAGTATCGCTTTCCCTCCGATTCTGGTGAACCCATCCAAAATTCTCCACCTGGAATATAGACCATTTCTAAAGTTACCCCGTTACCAAGGTCTTGAGTTAAGTAGTAGTTTTGCCTTCGACTACGTTTAATCTCTTTGCCTTGGGAATCTACTATCACAACTGTAAATTCAAAAGGCTGAGTTCCCAGAATTGGTGGAACAAGCAACTTTTTATCTTGTTGTTCCTCTAAGCTTTCCTCATTTCGGCTGCTAGTATAAATAATACTAACTGATTGAGTATTCTTCTGCTCGATAAATTCAGTATTGCATTGTTGATGTTCTAAAGACGAAATTTTTGTAATGATATCATTGAGTTTTTGCCTAACTTCTAACCCAATAAATTCACTATCTGCAAGTGTTTTAATGAAATATAATAATTTATCTTGTCCTTCCGAAAATATAAGTTCAATCAACTCATTAAAAAAGGCAATATTACTGCTTTGAATTTCATTTATCCTAGTATTTAGATAATCAAATCCCGTGAAAGTCAATAGCGCTCTACGCTCTCCAACAGTTTGAGTATTTGGCATTTTTACTAGTAACTGTAGCAACTGGGATTTGATATTCATAGTTTATTGAACTTTAGATACTTGTAGAAGCTCTTTAAAATGAGGTATTAGTTGCCGCTTTAAGCAAGTTTACAAGCTCCAGGGGTAAATCGGCTAAGATGCTTTCTATCTGTATCCCCTCGTTTCTAAAGTAACGCTGCTGAGTTGTTGGTTCAGGGATATTACCCCCAGCATGGTGTAGAGCCACAATCTGCCAACCATCATTAAAAACTGGAGAACCAGAGGAGCCTTGTAAAGTAGAGGTTATATACTGCACCACATTACCACCCACGTATTGAACAAAATTATTCTGAAGCGAAATCTGCTTAGATTGTCCTGATGGGTGTTGAATTATATTAACTCGACTACCAACACTAATTGGTTTAGATACAAGTGGCAACCAACCCCATTTTTTTCCAGGTTCTCCTCCGAGTTGAACTAAAGTGTAATCAAGTGCTTGGCTAGTATGAAAAGCTCCATTAGGTTTAGGGCGATACTCATCAGTTTGTTGAGCTTCTCCCTGAAAATTCTCTTCGTAGTTAAAACGAAAAATTGTATCTGCCAGTAGATTTGAGCTATGCAGAACATGATTATTAGTCAATAATAAATCTTGAGCCACAAGAAATCCGGTTCCTGACCAGCGTTCTTGGCTAGTTCTTACCCCAATATAGGCAACTGACCGCGCTACCTGAAGTCCCTGCTGTAAAAATGAGATTGGGCGTAGAGTATTCTCACCAATTATTTTCTCTAATACATCTGAAGTTGTTTTTCCCCCTTGCCACTCATTGATAGCAGGTAATCTTGCGATCGGGGTCATCATGTCATACTTAGTCAGCAGCATATCCAAAAACTCTTGCTGCTGAACTCCCATAAGGCTTTTCAAAGTATTCAATAACAGTCCCAGCGCCTCATGGTCATAGGTTAAACGCCCGTAATTAGATAGATAGCTAACGATCTCACTAACTGCCACAAATGAAGCACCCGAAAGATTGATCATGGGTATTACCTGTTTCAAACCTGCTAGCTCCAAAATTTGCTGACGTGATCGCTCTGTAGCCAGTTCAGGTAAATCTTTTAGGAGAGTTATTAATTGTTTGCGATCTTCTACTTCTAAGTTGAGCATGTTTTTAGTCTTTGAGTGAAGTTGATAAGTTGGTACGAATAAAGCTTTTCCTTGCTTTTTGGCATTCTAAACGAACGATAAACTGTAGTTGAGATGGACAATTCCACTTTTTCGCGTTGTTCTCACCTGGAGATACTAAGAATCGACTTGCTTTTTTAATTTGGATGTGATAATTTTTGCTTGTAGTTAATTCAACAGTTATCCGACCGACTTGCCGTATTTAAAAGAATCAATATCACAGCTAAAAGACTTCCTAATAAAAATATCCAACGAATTCTTGTGAGATTACCTCACAAGATTGGATGATTTATTCCTTAAAAATCCCTAGTGAGTGATAAGAACGAGAGTTATGGAATTTACTTTTAGACTCTCATTCTTATCTTTTCTTTAATCAAAGGAGTAATAAAAAAGTTGTTGAATGAGTTCAAAAATTTATTATTTTTCTTGCCACAACACTCAATTAAGTCCCTTAATGCCTTATTAGTTGCTACTTCCTGGTTAGGTTTAGCGATTTCTGGCTGCGCTGCAAGTAACTCTACAAATACTAATATCACTGCCATTCCTGTCAGTAACCAAACTCAAGAGAAAAACAGTTTGATTCGGTTGGGATACCAAAAAGGAGGTGTAGTACCAATTGCACGTCAAAGAGGAGAGCTAGAAAAGAGGCTGGCAGCTGAGAATATCAAAGTTGAATGGGCTGGCCCCTTCGATCGATGTGCTACCTTACTCCAAGCAATTAGCGCTAATCAAGCCGATATAGGCGGGTGTGGGGACATTCCTGGATTGTCAGCGATCGCTGCCGGTCAGGAGCTTTGCATTGGTGCTGTCCAGCGTCCCAGAGCAGAATCATTGGCAAATGCGATCGTAGTGCGTGGTAATTCTCCTATCCGTAAGCCTGCTGACCTTGTAGGTAAAAAAGTTGCGGTCAATCAGGCTGGTGCAGGTGAGTATCTATTATTAAAAGTATTAGAAAAAGAGAAGATTCCTAAAGATAAAGTTCAGCGTGTCTTCTTAGCTCCAACTGATGCTGCACCCGCCCTCTACCAAGGGACTGTAGACGCTTGGGCAGTTTGGGAACCTTATGTTTCTGTTGCTGAATTAGAGCATGGTGCTAGAAGAATCACTACAACCCATCCAGCGCCAACCTACAGTGTAATGCTGGTGCGTAACGAGGCTGCGGCTAAATCTCCAGAGGCTGTAAAAGCAGCTTTTAGTGGTTTAAGCGAGGAATACAATTGGTTGAATGCAAATACAGCAAAATCAGAGGAATTTCTAGTCAAGGACATCAAAATTTCCCCAGCCGTAGCCAAGCGGGTAACTGAGAATCAAGGGCCACAGCTACTTGTAACACCTAATGCTGATGATGTTGCCAAAATTCAGAAGACTGCTGACTGGATGCTAGAGCAAAAAATTCTATCGAAAAGGGTAGATGTTGCCGCGACTATCTGCCCCACGGCTAAGTAGGAAGGGGGCAGGGGAAGAAAGAATAACTAAATTAATGCCCAATTCCCAATTCCCAATTCCCAATTCCCAATGCCCAATTCCCAATGCCCAATTCCCAATTCCCAATTCCCAATTCCCAATTCCCAATTCCCAATTCCCAATTCCCAATTCCCAATGGAGATGCACCATGCCGATTGAATTTATTGGAATGATTGGAACGCGACAAATATCTGAGTTAGATGGGCCAACAGTTGCAATTACTGGTGGTTCCATAGATGCCGCTTATGTTCGCAAGTTTGCTCAGGCACATGAAGATGGTGGCTTTGACCGCGTGCTGGTTGGTTACGGTTCAACTGGCCCCGATGGCTTAACTGTGGCATCGTTTGCGGCGGCAGCAACAGAACGGTTGAAATTTTTAATCGCTCATCGCCCTGGTTTCGTGGCTCCAACGCTGTTTGCACGCAAGACAGCAACTTTGGATCATTTTACTAATGGTCGCATTGCCGTACACATTATTACGGGTGGTAGTGATGCTGAACAACAACGCGATGGTGATTGGCTTGACCACGATACTCGCTATCGCCGTACAGATGAATACCTTGACATTGTGCGTCGGGTATGGACAAGTGATACTCCCTTCGACTATGAGGGCGAATTCTATCGGGTAAAAGATGCTTACTCAGATGTGAAGCCTCTGCAACAGCCCCATGTACCCGTGTACTTTGGCGGTGCTTCTGGTGCAGCAGTACCTGTGGGGGCAAAGCACAGTGATGTATATGCTATGTGGGGAGAACCCATTGCGGCAATTAAGGAACGGATACGTGAAGTAAAAGCCGTAACACCACTAGGGCGATCGCCACGGTTCAGTGTATCTTTGCGGCCGATTTTGGGTGATACTGAAGCGAAGGCTTGGGAACGGGCGCACTTGATTCTATCGCGTGTTAAGGAAATTAGGGCGGCAAAAACAGACAATCAACCGCAGTTAACTCCCTACTTGAATTCAGCGCGTCCGCAAGCAGTGGGTTCGAGTCGCTTATTACAGTTTGCCCAAGAAAGCGAAATTTTTGATAAGCGTTTGTGGACTCCAATTGCTGCCGCGACTGGCGCTTATGGTAATACTACCGCCCTCGTTGGTACGCCGGAGCAAGTAGCAGAGTCCCTTGTAGATTACTATGATGCGGGGGTAACGACTCTATTGATTCGGGGATTCGATCCATTAGAAGATGCGATCGCTTACGGTCGTGATGTGATTCCCCTAGTCCGGGCAGAAGTGCAAAAGCGGGAGCGACAAGCAGCTGTTATTGCTTAGTAAAGCTTTGCGGAAAATTGTAGTATTTTTAAACGCAGAGGTACGCAGAGTCTTTTCAAGCAATTTAACTACTCGCCATTCCTAGCTTAAATACCTGAAAACTGTTGTAAATAATTTGATTATTTCCAAACTGCATGACTAAAGTATTAATTCTTGATGCCAACCAACAACCGTTGTATCCAGTACGCATTAGCCATGCTAGGCTGCTATTGTCACAAGGTAAAGCTACTGTATTTCAACGATATCCCTTTACTATCATTCTCAAGGAGTCTCTATCTCATCTAAAACTTGAGCAACTTGGCTTCAAGATTCACCCCAGCATTAAAATAATTCGTAATCCGTAATTAGTTAATCTTAGTCACCTCCGAAATCGAGGAATATAGATGACAAACCAGACCACTTTGGAACCATTACCAGAAGACCAATGGTTTATTCAGAGCCAGGAATTACGATCCTTTGTAGCAACAGTGCGAGAAATTAGCGCTATCACTGCTAGCGATCGCTCCCAAACTCTCGCCAGATTAGAACCATATTTCCAAGAACTCCTTGCCCAACAGGAATGGCTACCTGAAAAGTTTGCCCAAATTAATCCTGAAAGCAAGATGGGTGGCGGTATAGGTCAGTGGCTACTTTATCGCGCTAAAGACCGTTCTCTGTCAGTCTTTAGTTTGGTGATTCCCCCAGGTTCCACGACTCCTGTCCACGACCATTTAGCCTGGGGATTGATTGGTTTATACAAAGGCAATCAAGAAGAAACAGTCTATCGCCGTGTAGATAACGGCGATGCTGAAGGACACGCACAATTACAAATAACTGAAGTGCGTAGGCTTCAACCAGGGGATATCTACCGCCTCTTACCCCCAGACGGTGATATCCACGCCGTCAAAACTACATCCCAGAGCGCATCTGTATCTATTCATATTTTGGGTAATGATACTGGCTGCATTTTGCGTCACCAGTTCATCCCAGAATCTCATAGCGTCAAATCCTTTCGCTCTGGATATTCTAACGCTCCCTGTAAAGAGGAAGAAGAAAAAGAACATGCCCAGGTACGATAGACCACAACCTCCGATATTCGAGCGAGTTGAAGACGAACGTCTCCACCGCAAACAACGTCTAGCTGCTGCTTTTCGCCTGTTTGGTAAGTTTGGTTTCAGCGAAGGCATCGCAGGGCATATTACGGCTCGCGATCCAGAATTTACAGACCATTTTTGGGTCAATCCATTAGGAACATATTTCGGTCATATTCGAGTTTCTGACCTGCTTTTAGTTAACAGAGAAGGTGAGGTGGTTAAAGGCGATGCTGAAGTAAATCGAGCCGCTTTCGCCATCCATTCTCAAATTCATGAAGCTCGACCTGATGTCATTGCGGCGGCTCACGCCCATTCACTTTATGGTAAAGCCTGGTCTAGTTTAGGTCGTCTCCTTGACCCCTTGACTCAAGATTCCTGTGCTTTTTACGAAGATCACGCGCTATTTGACGATTTCACAGGTGTGGTTTTAGAAACTTCTGAAGGTCAACGACTGGCGCAAGCCTTGGGGCCAAATAAAGCGATAATTCTCCGTAACCACAGTATTTTAACTGTGGGACATACGGTAGATGAAGCTGCCTATTGGTACATTAGCTTAGAGCGATCGTGCCAAGCCCAACTGCTGGCAGAAGCTGCGGGTAGACCAACAACTATCAAACACGAAACAGCCCGTTTAACCCAAACTCAAGTGGGGTCACGTACAAGTGGATGGTTCGGTTTCCAGCCCCTTTATGACAGAATTGTCCGTGAGGAGCCTGATTTCCTCAATTAGTGATTGGGGATTGGGGATTGGGCATGGGAGCAATGCGATTTTGTAAAATGGGTAAGCAGGGGAGGCAGGGGGAGAAAAATAAATTAAGTGTATTTTAGGTTATTTTAGTAGTAAAAATTACTGATACTCCTCTTTTCTTCCCCTGCTCCCCCTGCTCATTGAACGATGATCTCACTTTTTCGCGTTGCTCTCGACGTTTGCGGACTCGCTCTAAGCGTACCCCTGCGAGGAAGCAAGCTACGCCCAGCGTCTCGTAGAGAAGCTGTTCCGTTAGCTTTAGGCTGCGCTATTCACTAGTCGGACTCCAATCCATTCTGAATTCTGACTCCTGAATTCTGTTTTGATAAAATTAGAAATCTGCAATTAACCTCGCTTTTCTCAAGAAAAATCGCAGTACCGTTTCTTCACGGGAAATAATATCCACTCTTGCTTGATCATTCCTTGCAGTTCTTTGTCTAAAGCTGCTTTGTTGCTTTCACCTGCGGCTTTTTCTTGGGCTATCCGCTCAGTAGCAATTTCTACATCTGCATGACTGGGATTTAAGGCGGCTTTCGCACGTTGCTTTTTAGCGATCGCTGCATATATACTTTGTTTTAATCGCTCAATTGTTTGCTTTTGCGCCTCTACAACTGCTTTTTGTGCCGCTACAGCTTGTTGTTGCTGTTTTGTAGCTAACCGCGCTTCCTCTAATTTATCCCTAGACAAAGCTCCTGCTTGGGCTACACCCTCATATCGGTTTTGCTTTGACTTCGCTGCATTCCAAGCAGCCTCAGTAGAATGGAGATTTGCTTCTGCTGTTTTTAACCCACATTCCGCACTTCATTTTGTAATATATGTATCAGTACTAAATCTTGCTATTTACTTTACGAGTAAATACTTAAGAGGGTGGGTGATGAATATGAGCAATATCACAGGTATTACCGACTAATGGAAATCCGTAAGAAGGAGTTAGATGGCGATCGCTGCCAGGAGATTTTCCGGTATGGCAGACAGTATACACATATTTTCGCAACTGGCGTAAAAATGGAACGTGGTTGAAAATTCACGATAGTCTCCGGCAGTGGACACGGATTGAACAGGAGCGCCATCGAAGTCCATCGGAAGGAATCATCGACAGTCAAAGCGTTAAGAGTGCGGCAATGGTTAGTCAATCCGTGGGCTTTGATGCGGGCAAGAAAATAAAAGGACGCAAGCGATTTATGACAGTTGATACTTTGGGGAAAGTCACAGCGGGTCTTGGTAACAGCAGCCAATGTGGGTGAGCGTGAAGGGGGTAAACAAGTTCTCAAACGGGTCAAACACCTTGCGGGGAGCAGGTATCTCGTTTGACAACCCTCTGGGTTGATGGCGGCTTTGACGGTGAGCCGTTCATGCAGTGGGTGATGGACTTTTGCCGTTGGATTGTGCAAGTGGTTCTGCGACCTGAGCAAACCAAGGGCTTTGTGTTGCTCAAAAAACGTTGGGTAGTCGAGCGCACTTTTGGTTGGCTGATGGGATGTCGGCGTTTGGTCAGAGACTATGAGTTATTACCGGAAACATCGGAAACGTTTATCTACCTTGCCACGATCCGGATCGTGGTGAGGCGATTAGCATAAAATTTGACCTTTCAAAACTTTTCAAACAACCTCTAAACAGCATCGAGAAGAAGTAGCGCAAACTCTATCATCTGTGCTAGCAATTGATATAGTAACAATGAGAAAAGCTACTAATAGGAGAAATTTTGGGATTGTGCCAATTGATGACAATCTCATCAATTTACAACAAAAGGTAGCTGATACATATTATCAGTTGAAGCTGATTCCTAAAAAAGTTAATGTCAGAGATGGAGTGCTAACGAAAGAACAATATGCAGCATTTTCACCAAAAATTTAGATAGATCAGAATCATAAATCGGCTGTAGAGGTGTAATGGATGTATGCCTCTACAGATGGAATTGGTGTTAGTAATAAAATATCTGAAAATTTGGGAGTTGATTATGACTAATCCTACAGAACTACTGCGATCGCGCTACGGTGAAATTCCCTTTAATCCCGAAGAATGGAATGATTCTCTGACAACACTATTATCTCACCGTTCCATCCGGTCTTATCTATCCGATCCTTTACCAGCAGGAACTCTGGAGTTACTCATTGCAGCCGCCCAATCTGCCTCTACTTCCTCTAATTTGCAAACCTGGAGTGTGGTAGCAGTCGAAGATCGAGAACGCAAAGAGAAGTTATCTAGATTAGCGGGGAACCAAGCACATATTAAACAGGTTCCTTTATTCTTGGTTTGGTTAGCAGACTTGGCGCGTCTAAGTTACGTTGCTGACAGTCGCGGCATATCTCATGATGCCCTGGAATATTTGGAAATGTTTTTGACGGCAACAGTTGATGCAGCTTTGGCGGCACAAAACGCAACAGCCGCAGCCGAGTCACTCGGTTTAGGAACAGTATATATTGGCGCAATCCGCAACCACCCGAAAGAGGTAGCAGAGATATTAAATTTACCTTCCTCTGTATTTGCTGTGTTTGGGCTGTGTGTAGGCTATCCGAATCCAGAGGTAGAAGCAGCGATTAAGCCAAGGTTGCCACAATCAGCTGTGCTGCACCGTGAAACTTATAAATTGGCGGATCGAGAAGAAGCGATCGCTCATTACAATGACATCATCAAAGAATTCTATACTGAACAACAGATGAATGTTGCTGGTGATTGGTCAGAACACTCAGCCCAAAGGATCGCCACTGTTGAATCATTGAAAGGACGCGATCGCTTGCGTGAAGTTCTTAATCACCTTGGCTTCAAGTTACTCTAAACAAGCAGAATCAAGATTATGGATTTGCAACTCCGTGGCAAAGTCGCCTTAGTGACAGATGCTAGTAAAGGAAAGGTTTAGGCAAAGAGGCAATTTGCCCGTGAGGGTGCAAAAGTTGCCATCTGCGCCCGCAGTGAGTTAATTGACCAAACTGCTGCGGAAATTGCAAGCGAAATAGGTACAGAGGTGCTATCTCTGCGTGCAAAGGTTACTAGTTAAGCAGATATTGAGCGGGTAGTTAATACTACAGTGGAAAAATTCGGCGGGTTGGATATCCTTGTTACCAATGCCGCAGGTACTTTTGATGATATCGATTTGGCATCCTGGGAAACTTCGATCGACTTGACTTTGCTGAGTGCGGTACATTTGGTAAAGTACGCTTTACCTCACTTACGCCAATCTCCAGCACCAGTGATTCTTACTTTCTCTAAAAAATCAAATTCTTTCTAGATACTCAGGTGGCACACGATCTACTAACCAAACACCATTAGCAGAACAATAGAAGATGTAACCCGCCTGATGCATTGCCGCAGTATTTACAATAAAAACTACTGCTTTTCCATGTCTTGCACCAACAGTTTGTGCTGTTGCAATATCCTTCGATAAATGGACATGATGTCGTGACATTTTGCAAAGTCCTGTTTGCAAAATTGACTCTACAGATTTGCGTCCCGTACCGTGATAAAGCTGATCTGGGGGAGTAACAGGTTCTAACTGTAAATCGACTTTTACACTATGTCCTTGGTTAGCACGAATTAGAGTACCTGTAGAATCAAAAGAAAAGCGTTGTTTCTCGTTGTATTCAACTACCACCTCTAATTCCTGACGGGTAATGGGAAACTTGTTTTTAGCACAAGCGGTAAGTAGTTCATCAACAGCAACCCAACCACCGGGAGCAAGTTTAATTCCAATTGCATCTGGTGTGTGTCGCAGATATTTGCTGAGATATTTGCTGATTTTGACGAGGCGAGTATCACTCATAAGATTGTGGTTGGACGGAATTATACTACAAGTATATATTTATGATGTTACATCTAGATTTTTAGTAAATTGACAGAATTTGTCTTCCCATCATCGCTAATGCCACTCCAATCATCACAATCAGCGTCACCTTTCCACCAGGGACGAGTGGTTGATTTGTACTATCTGATTTTTCTTGTGCTTGACCTTGCTTCCAACTCATTAACGCCGGAATAATTCCACCTAGAACTGAGATACTGAACGTTCCAGTGTAATCTAGGGCAGTAAAAAAGATGCTGGGATTGAGCGTTCCGAGAGTCATCGGAGGGAAAAGAACTAGGGAATATAGAGGGAGGCGACTAGAAAATTTGCCCTGTGTGATGGAGAAAATATCTTTGAACAAATCCAGCAAACCATACACAAATCCAATGAATGATGTAGCGATCGCAAACTCTGAAAAAATGGATACAAGCACTCCTAACCATTCTCCCGCTCCACCTGCTCGGAGAATTTGTAATGGATCGAGAACAGTTCTACCGTCAGATGTGCCATGTAGCATATCGGGAGTGACGCTTCCTAAAATTACGGCATTCCACGCCAAGAACATAATTAGAGGAATCACAGAACCCATTAAGATAGACTGACGAATTTTGCGGGCATCCCCTTCAAGTTGCGTTACAACCAGAGGCACAACATTTTGGAAAAATAGTGCCACAGACATGACTGAGATGGCACTACCAAGGGCACTCCAATTCTGAAATAACAATTGGGCACTCTGAATGTGCCTACTCGCCAAAAACAATAGTCCCAAGAAAGAAACGATGACAATTCCGACAAAGGCGCTGTTTAATTTTTCAATAAACTTTTCTCGCCCAAGATACATAATGCCACCAAATAAAAGCGTGAAAGTCGTGGTGCCCACCCATGTAGGCAATATCTGCACACCCCCAATTTTTGCCGCCGCATAAGCTAAAATTTCTCCACCTTCGGTGATGTATGCCACCAAGAGAGCATAGTGCATAAATAAATATGCGCCGCCTGTAAGTCGCGCTCCCAATTTACCAAGGATTTTCTCAACAACTCCCATAAAACCGATACTCGCACGCCCTTCTGTTCGCATCGTGTTTAAGGTAACATCTGCAACTAGTAACCCGGAAACTAAAGCGTAGAGCCAAACAGCAATCAGTCCAGATGTGGATGGCACAATCCCAGATGGCAGGGTAACGGCTGGTAGGGCGAGAATTCCTGCCCCAACTGTGGTGCCCGCAATTAATGCAGTACTTCCCAATACACTACCCGGTTGATGACTGAGCTTTTTTCCATCAAATTCGAGATGAGAAAACAACTGAGTGACTTCCTCTGAATCTGTAAGAACAGTCTTTATTGGAACCATACTGAATATCTGTACCTAAACCAAGCAATATTAACATACGTAAATATTCTTCACAAAAACCCTGATTTTAGGTTTTGTCAGTATTTCAGGCGATCGCTTTACAGTCTATTACCCCATGAGCGTAATCAAATATTTTATACTAACGCGAAGAGGCTTATACTATTTTGCTTTAAAGTTGATATAAATAGGTTGGTAAGGACGCACAGCATGATTTTTCAATGTTTTCAAGCTGTTCATCTAGTTGTCGTTTCTGAGGTCAAGCTTATTTCTAACCTCACTCATGAACGAAAGTTTATACTACAGTTTCTTGATTCTGCTTGTCAGAAATATTATCTACTTTCTTGAGCAACCTGCGGAATGTAGGAGCTAAAAAAGCCACCTACTTTTAGGTGACTTTTCTATGACTAAAATTACCGTAATTTTAAACAGCGATTATTCATCAATACAACTGGGAATACCTAAAACAGCACAGGGAAAATTAGAACCTAATGCTTCAATCATCGGATGATTGACAGAGTTGCAACCTAGAAACAGAATATCAGCAGCTTCTGATTCAACAACTTTGTGAAGTTCTGTAGAAATGCAGCCAAATCGCAAATGAGATTTGAAAGAACCCTGCCATTCTTCAGCCAGACTCCGGGCTTGCCAGAGAATTATATCTGCTTGTTGCAGGGGAGTTACCACTGTCTGCAATTTTGGTTGAGTTAATACCTGTGTGATAGAGTTTGATCCTTCACTAATTTGACATTCTAATGAAGACTGTTGTGTTGGAAAGCTCAAAATATTTGAATATTGATTGCTTTGATTATCTTCTACCACATAAACAGCTTGAACGGTGACTTCTGCATTAGTAGCTAAACGGGTTTGATGGGCAATCCAGAAAGCAATATCTAGCGCCGTATGACTGTTAGGAGATGCATCATAAGCAACAATTAAATTAACTGCTTTTGCTTCTTGAGGTTTTTTAGAAAAAGGTTTTTTTTGTTCTGGCAGCAGTACCATTTGTTCAATTAAGTCATCTCGACCTGTGGCACTTTGCAGACGTGCTAACATTGGCTTGATTTGCACAGCTTTACTTCTCCCAACGAAATGAATTAACAATGAGAAGCAGGGGGACGAATTTTAGATTTTTAGATTTTGGATTTTAGATTGAGTGACGATAACCAAAATTGCAAATCTGAAATCAGTCAAGGAAACCCCAATAATAACTGTATTACAGCCAAAATCTTGGGGGTTCCTTCCATTGCCTACGGAGTTAGCTGACGGGCTAAGACTGGAAGGTGTCTCTCGTAAGATTAGCCCCAAACATTGGTTCCTCCGTTCCAAATCCAGCTTTCATGAATTTGAATTAGGCTACCCACTAAAAAAAATGATAATCTAATTTACTCGTCTTGGGCAAAATAGCGATCGAGAAAATTTAAGGCGTGGTTGCGGAGTTCAAAATATTCTTTTGAGTTTCGCATAGCGGCGCGATCGCGTGGACGCTCGAAAGGAACTTCTAAAATCTCTCCTATAGTAGCAGATGGGCCATTGGTCATCAAGACGATGCGATCGGACATATAAATTGCTTCGTCTACATCGTGGGTAATCATCATCACTGCTTGACGATTATTTTCCCAAATATCCAATACCTGCCGTTGTAATTTGCCACGAGTTAGCGCATCTAGTGCCCCAAAAGGTTCATCCATCAGCAACATTTTCGGGCGAATTGCTAAAGCTCTGGCAATACCTACTCGTTGTTTCATCCCTCCAGAAATTTCATCAGGATATTTGTCAGCCGCCGCCGTCAAGTTTACCATTGCCAAGTGTTGATTTACAATGCTAATTTTTTCAGCCTTATTAGCATTTTTTAGCACTTCATCCACAGCTAAACGGATATTTTCTCGCACTGTTAACCAAGGTAACAGCGAATAGTTCTGAAACACCATCATCCTTTCGGCTCCTGGCTGACGAATTTCTTTTCCATCTAACCTGACTGAGCCGGAAGTAGCTTTTTCTAAACCAGCTACTATCTTTATTAGAGTTGATTTTCCACAACCTGAGTGACCAATTACAGAAATATATTCATCTTCACCAATCGTTAGATTAACCCCATCTAAAACGACAAAGTTATCTTTATCAGGTGTCGGATAAGACTTGACTAAATTTTCAATTTCTAAAAATCCAGTGCGGGGCAGAACTTCGGTCTGGGTATTAATAGGTAATGAGGTATATTCCATCATCAAAATGCTCCCGAAATTATTTAGTCATCAGTCAATATTTGAACTTAGCATTTCAGCTAAAATTGCATTAATTTGCATTCTCCAAAAAGTAAATCTTTTGTGGGTTGGACAACATAAGTACCCTAGTTGTGCAAATTAAATGCACGACAGCTTAAGACATGTAAAATTTAGTGGGAGCATTAGCCCTGATAGCAAAACTATTCAGATAACCCACAGGATCGCTGGGGTCGAAGCCTTTCTTATCTATAAATACTTCTGGTGGTTCGACCTTGTAATCATCCTTTGGACATTTGATGCCCATTTCAGATGCTATCTCCCGATATAAATCTGTTCTCCAGCCTTGTTCTGCTATTTTTTCAGCATTTTTGGGTAATTTTTTTATTTGTCCCCACCGTGCTGCTTGTGTCATCAACCAGATACTTCTGGATCTCCATAAGAATGTTGAGTGTTCTCCTGGCTGTTTGGGAAGGTTGTCAGGAATATCGAAGAAAATCGTGGTGTCAGCAGCTTTGATGGTGCGGTCTTTACCATCAAAGCCGCCATAGTTGTAGTTACCGAGAATTCCCGGACTTGTAAATTTCGTAATTGGGGCATCTTTCTTTTTGGGTTTAGCACCTGTAAAGGAACGTTCTGTAAGCAGTTCAGCTACTTCTTGGCGATTTTCTACTTTGCTGCAATATTGGCAAGCTTCAATCATCGCCTTAACTAGGGAACGATAGGTTTTGGGATATTTGTCGATGAAAGATTCCATCACCCCCAAAAGTCTATCTGGGTGTCCTAACCAGACTTCTTTGCCTTGTGCAAAGGTAAAACCGATGTTTTCGTTGCCTGTTATTGCTCGTGTATTCCAGGGTTCTGCAACCATGTAAGCTTGCATTGCACCAATCCTTACGTTTGTCACCATTTGCGGTGGCGGAACGATGATGACGCGAAACTCTTTTAAAGGATCGACTCCGGCGGCGGCGGATAAGTAGCGGACAAAATATTCGTAAATGGCGGAACTTAATACCACCGCCCAAACTCTGTTTTCTGGCGGTTGCTTGTCAAAGTAGCCTCGAAAATCGCGTCCAAAGGCTTCTAAAGCACCATCGCCATATTTTTCTTGATATTCATACCACGGACGCAGCCCAAAGTCCCACATGGCTTTATTCATAGTCATGGCGTTACCGTGGCGGTGAATGGTCATGGCCGCACACAAGGGGGCGTGGCGTGCGCCTTCGGCTCCAATTCTGGCGTTGGTGACAGCACCAGATACGACGGGTGAAGCATCTAGACGACCAAAAATTAAACCGTCGCGGGAGGTGGCCCAGCTAGCCTCGCGGTTGAGTGTGACGTTCAAACCATATTTGCGGAAGAAGCCTTTTTTCCAGGCGATCGCAAATGGCGCACAATCATTAACGGGAACGTAACCAATGGTAAGGTCGGATTTTTCTAGGTCTTGCGATCTAATTACTGGTTGTACAGCTAAGGCTTCTTCAGTTAATCCTTTGGCGGATCTATCTCCTGAAATTCCACAGGAGGACAGGGCTATTCCGGTTGTAGTTCCTCCTATTCCCTTAATAAAATCTCGTCGAGTCCAGTTTATATCACCCATTTTCATAGCTCCATTGGTGGATCAATTTTGGATTTTAGATTTGTTCGATTAGACGCTGCGTGAACAGATATTATTAAATTTTGGATTTTCAATTCTTAATCCAAAATCTAAAATTTAAAATCTAAAATTCCGTTTAGTTAGTTGGAAGTTTTCGGGCGATGGGTTACGAATTCTTCAATTTTACCCACGGCATAATCCAAAATTAACCCAGTTAAGCCAATTATGAAGACAGCTAAAAAGACTGAACTCAAGTTTAAACGACTCCATTCATCCCAAACGAAAAAGCCGATACCAATGCCGCCTGTAAGCATTTCCACGGCAACGATTACTAGCCAAGCGATGCCTAAACTAATTCGTAAACCTGTAAAAATATACGGTAAACTTGCTGGCCAAATGATTTTGGTAATCCGCCTCCAACGGGGCATTTCTAACACTTGTGCCACATCTAAATAATCTTTGGGAACGCTAGAAACTCCTAATGCGGTATTAATAATTGTCGGCCATAAGGAGGTAATGAAAATTACAAAAATGGCGGAAGGATCTGCTAAATTAAAAATTGCTAAGGCGATGGGCAGCCAAGCTAAGGGCGATACAGGTTTAAAAATTTGAATGATGGGATTGAGCGCTAACATTGCCGATCTGGACATCCCAATGAGAAAACCCAGAGGAATCGCTACTACCGCACCTAATAAAAAACCTAGTAATACCCGACGCAGACTTGCGATCAACAACCAACCAATTCCCAAGTTGCCAGGGCCTCTTTGGTAAAAGGGATTTAAGATGTAGTCTAGATTAGCGATGAGGGCTTCTGGTGGGGTGGGCATTAATTCATGATTGGCAAGTGCAATAATCCACCACAGAACAATTATTCCCAAGAAGCCCAATACAGGTAAGATGAATACATCTCTGAGGATGACAGGTTTTGTCTTTTTCCACGCAGCTTGCGTTGCGATCGCTGCGATCGCAACAAAATTTAATTGAAATATCATTTACGACCTCAACAGATTTAAGTGCAGGTACAAAAAATCCGAGCAGTACCAGCCTTGGACACCGATGAGATCGCAACATTATAAAAATGCCGTCTCTTCAGTCTCCCCCCAATGCCTACGAAGTTAGCTGACGGGCTAGGGCTGAGAGATGCCCTTCACAAGAAAGTGATGAGTTATGAGTTATAAGTTATGAGTTAAATATTAGTAATTTCTAACTCCTCAGTCTCAACTCCTCACTTTCGATGAGATACGCCCCACAATTTGGTTCCTCCGCTCCAGCGTTATGCACTGTGACCCGCTGAATTAGGCTGACTTACTCTAATGGATTACTAAATTATGCATAATATAACATCGATGCTCAGTAAAAGCCATCTCTCTTATGAGAAGTACAGTTAGATTTTATGCTGTAATTAAAGGTTTTTACTTAACTCATGGTAATAATTACAATACATATTTATAATTGAATTTTGACTGAAATCCTTGCCCAGAAAGCTAAACAATATAGTTTAGTCAAGCATAAAGATTGTTACGTGTTTAATTAATATTTCTTAATTTTAAGCTGGATTATACTGAGGGAGTTTTATATGAGGTTAGTTAACCAGCAAATAAAAAAACATTTAGAATCTATTTCTTTTGGTAGGTGAACTAAATTGCTAAATTTGGTAAAAACTCACTGCACTCGCTAAACTAATTGGATATGGAAGTTTACTCATCTATCTCCTAGCTGAATTTAACATAATGGATTTTAGTCAAGTACTGGCTGAAAAAACGGACACCATCCTCGATAAATGGGTTACAGCAGTTCGCAAGGATAGACGGATTGAAAGTGCTGATGACCTATCTTATACAGCAGTAAAGGATCATATCCCTGATGTTTTACAAGCAATGGTGACAGTGCTTTCAAAATCTCAGGATAATGATATTCAGTCGATAGTTACTGCCAGTTTTCAGCATGGAGCTATTCGAGCGGAACAAGGTTACGATCCAGCAGAAATAGCTAGAGAATATCATTTGTTGCGAACAGTAATATTTGATGCTCTACAACCAGATTTAATCGGGGGAACACCTTTAGAAATAATTCGTTCTATGCGTTTGATTGACGCTATCATAGACGAAGCGATCGCTCGGTGTTTCAAGAGTTATGTTGAGCAACGCTTACGAGAATTACACCAGTTGCAGTCATCACTAACGCTCCATAATGATGAACTCACACGCTTAATTAGCGCTAATCAACAGTATCTTTCGCAACTAGCCCATGAGTTGAAACATCCTCTAACTTCCATTATTGGCTACTCGGATCTGTTTTTACGTCAACAACGGCGCAAGACTGAGATCAAAGACACCCCTGCCAATCTCGAACATATTGAGCGGGTACTACGCAATGGTAGACAATTACTCCACCTGATTAACGATGTATTAGAACTTTCACGATATGAAGCAGGGCAGATAAAACTACAACTAGCCCCTACCGATGTGCGTGAATTAATCAATAATATCTGTGAAATGTTGGAACCTTTAGCTGCTGGGAAAAGTTTAAAAGTCGTAGTAGATTGCGATCGCGCCCCCAAAGAATTAATCACAGATCCTTTTCAATGCCAACAAATTATTACAAATCTTATTAGTAATGCAATTCGCTATACAGAGTCGGGGACTGTTATTATAATGTGTCAGGTGTTGGATAAGGAAAGATGCGCGATCGCAGTTTGTGACACTGGAATTGGCATTGCATCAGAAAACCAAGCCCAGATATTTGAACCCTACTTTCGGGTTAGTTCTAGCGATCGTCCTTATCTACCCGATAGTACAGGATTGGGGTTAGCGATCGTTTCGCGGTTGGTAAAACTCCTCCAAGGTACAATTAACTTAGTATCTGAGGTGGGAGTTGGTTCTACCTTCACTGTAATTTTGCCTTTAGAAATAGAGAGTTGATTTCGCGCCAAGACGTAAAATTATTCTCTACGCCTCTGCGTGAAATCAAAAAACATTTTTACAACAAACCCTGTTTTTTCAACTTAGCTAGCGCATCCTCAGCAGCAGCTTTCTCTGCATCTTTCTTATTGCGTCCCTTACCTTCGCCGTAAATTTTTTCATCTACCAATACTTTTGCGATGAATTCTGGCGCGTGAGAAGGGCCTCCTATTTGTTCCGTGAAATATTTGGGGGGATTTGGAGTAACATTACGTTGCACCCATTCTTGAAAGCGATTTTTTGAGTCTACATTAGAACGAGACACAACTATATTTTTAGGATCTACAGAATCAAATAGTGGTTCTATAATTGCGCGAACTGTTTCAATATTAGAATCATTATCCAAATAGTAAGCACCAAGAACTGCTTCAAAGGTACTACTGAGCAAATTAGGATTTTGGTAGCCTCCGTCTCGAATTGCGCCTTTTCCTAACCGCATCCTAAAGTCTAAACCCACTTCCTCGGCGAACTTTGCCAATTGCTTCTCATCTACCAGCGCCGAACGCCGTCGAGTTAATTCATCTTCTCCCATTTCTGGGTGACAACTATATAAATACTCGCCACTTAAGAAATTCAGCAAAGCATCACCAAGGAATTCTAGGCGTTCATTATGTTCGCCTTCTCCGGGATTTTCATGGACATAAGAACGATGCGTAAGCGCACGGCGGAGAAGTTTTTCGTTATGGAATATTAGTATTTTGTGCATTGTTATTTTTTCCTCTTTTTCGTAGTTAATTGAATGGAAAAGGCGGGCAAGATGCCCACCCTGTAAGATAAGATCCTAATAAAATTGAGATGCTACCTAGAAATAGTTATTCTTGATCCGGGAAGGTGGATAAAGACTGTTTCCACGAGAATTGTTACATGGAAAGCAAGAAAGTCGTAAGTTTTCAAAAGAATCAGAACCGCCATGACTTTTAGGTAAAAGGTGATCAAATGTCATATTTTTTTGTGAAATATTTTGACGACACCACCAACAATAAGAACCATACAAATCAATGAGTTGCTGCTTCTTATTACGTTTTTGTTTGGGATTCATTTTGTCTATGTTCCATTTCGCTTATTGTTTGGAACAGCATTGAAATATTAGGCATCTAGGGATAAAAAATTTCTACTGAGGGAATTAATCAAAAATTAATCTTCCCATACAAACAATTTGTTATCTACGTTTGCATTTGGTTCAAGTCTCAGCCGTAGAACTCCTGGCTTCCTACCAAGTTTCGCGTCATCCTTTCCCCTGAACATTAATCCAAATATCTTGTCTTCCCGTTGAAAGTCTAATCAATCAGTTGACCTGACATTGGACTGAATATTCAGCCGAAGGGATGACACGAAGCTCGGCAGGAAACTAGGAATTCTGCTGCTGAGACAACACCAAAAACTTGCGCTTTAGAGTGCGGTTATTTTGCTGTCTTACATAGAGATTAGTATAAATAATGCTGGCTGTCAATATGGGCTTGTCGTTAGACATCGCCTGAAATCTATTAACTTTAAAATCATCTATGGTATTCTCTCAAAGCCACCATATTATTTAAAAATAAAAGCAGACCGCTAACTATTTTTGAAGCGCTTGCTGAAAAGTCTTGATGGCATCAACATGATTCACTATATTAATGCAACGCAATAACAAATCCAGATCGATCCCTTTGACCTCCTCACTACTAGAAACCCTGTCATAGTGAAGTGCATTGCCCTCTTTCCGCAGGTGATAAACTTCTAATACACCATCTTCCCAAAACCACACTTCTGGAATCAAGAGCCGCTTATATGCCTCCAGCTTGTCGATCCCGCCACTGGTAAATACCACCTCAATCACCAGATCGGGACGCACTCGACCTGGAGCCAGTTTATAAGATTCATCCGCCTCATGCTTGACAGCACCGACTTCACTTTCCAAGGTCATTGAGCCAGTAGGAGTAAAGTCAAACCCTGCTACAAGTAAGTACAGTTCCAGCAATGCAGCAATTCTTTTCTTAACGGTTTCGTGTGGTTCTCCAGGCATTCTTCGGATCTCCAAAACTCCATCTAGAAAAGAGAGCCTATATCCTGGACGGTCTAGCAACTGCTGAACTGTTTTGAATTCTCTCCAGGTTAATCCCTCAAACAACAGGGGTGATTCCTGACGGGGCGTAGCGATCGCTGCTAGGGTCATTTGAGTCTCCAGTCTGTTTCCAGATGAGAAATAATTCTGGCTTAGGAAGGCAGTTTGTTTATTTTAACTTCTTTTAGGAGCAGAGCGCTCACCTACTGTTAATATCTAATCTTATGGTAATTTATTGGACTAATTTACAGTTTACTTTGCGCGATCGCAGCATACAAAATACCTAAAATTATCTTAATATCCTTAATATAATATTCGCTCAAATCAATCGAAACTACATTGCTTTCAAGCTTGAGAAATTGCCAGATAGTACCGATAGTAACAGCACCATATATAGCTTTTATTTGATTTCCGCCCCTCTCGTTAAATAACTGAGCAGCTACCATTTCAGCTATACATTGTGCTAAACCAGACCTCAAATTCTCATTTTTACTTTCTACTAAAACAATCACCGGACTACGTACAAGCAACTGCTCCGAAGAAAGACTCAAAATAAAATCACAAAAACCATTTAATCCTCGTTGACTATCAACAGTAAAATCCACTCCCGAAAAAAAGCTTATTTCATAATTAAATTTACGTCTAATTTCTAATAAAATTGGACTTATTATCATTTCACTACGAGCTTTTTCCGAACTTATCGCTACTGCTAAATCAACATTTTCTCTAAGAATAGTAGATAATAAATCACTACACTCTTGCTCCTGCACATTTGCGAATAGTCCAGATGACTCGTGGATAACTAACCCAAAAGAATCAATAACTTCAATAAGTTTAAAATCACTATAAGCCATAAAACTTACTCCTTTGTCTTATGACTGAATCCTATAACAAAGTTTAAAAATTCAGCTTTGGCGGAAACACCTTAGCTAAATCAAGAGATAAATCAGGGAAGCAGGGAAAAATTATTACCTCATTTGATAATAAAATTCGCTTATTTGAATAGCCATATCTGCCTTGATTATCCTGATATGGTTCACTGTAAGCTTCCAAATAATTATCAAATAAATTGAATATCCAATAATCAGTAATACCTGCTTTAGCATAGAGAGGTATTTTCACATCTTGGTCATAAGCTAAAGAAGAATCTGCAACCTCCATTACCAATAACACATCCGCCGGTTTTGGGTGAGCCGATAGATAATCATCAGCACGATTTTGAACGATCGCAAAATCCGGTTCAGGTTCGCTCTTAGGTGGCAAAGTAATCGGGGCTTGAGATTGCAAAGTTGCCCTATCACCTACAAGTTTTGGAAGTTGTTTCCACAAACTTCTCAAACAGGTTTCATGGGCTGTACCTTTGGATGCCATTTCAATAATTTCCCCGTTAATTAATTCAATGTGGTCATCTTCATGGAAAAAGCCCAATTCTCCAAGCCTGTGGTATTCATCCAGTGTGAAGCGTTTAGCCTGAGCAATACTCATAACCTTACCTTTCTCTCTTTGCCATACATAATACTTATTCTAAATGCGTCAGAAATTGGTATGCTAAAGGCCGAGACTCGCTATAAAAGCAAACAATGCCTGCGCCTACTATCAACCCCACCATCACTGCCTTTCCCTTGACTGCCGTAGTCGGTCAAGAAGCAATTAAATTAGCCTTGCTGTTAGCCGCAGTCGATCCTGGTTTGGGAGGAGTAGCGATCGCAGGTCGTCGCGGTACGGCAAAATCTGTAATGGCTCGTGCTATCCACGCTCTACTACCGCCCATTGAAGTTGTCAAAGGTTCAATCAGTAATTGTGACCCCAATCACCCAGAAGAATGGGACGATCAACTTTTAGCAGAGTATGCAGACAAAGACATTCAAGATGTTCCCGTCGAAATCATCCCCGCACCTTTTTTACAAATTCCTCTAGGTATTACAGAAGACCGACTATTAGGTTCAGTAGATGTGGAAAAGTCGGTAAAACAAGGTGATACCATTTTTCAGCCTGGATTACTCGCTACAGCAAACCGTGGTGTACTGTACGTAGATGAAATTAATTTATTAGATGACCAAATATCAAATCAGCTTTTAACAGTATTATCTGACGGACGCAACCAGATTGAACGGGAAGGGATTAGTTTTCAGCATCCGTGTAAATCCTTATTCATTGCCACCTACAACCCAGAAGAAGGCGGATTACGGGAGCATTTGCTAGATAGAATTGCGATCGCACTTTCTGCTGACGGTGTACTTGGCTTAGATCAAAGAGTAGAAGCAGTAGAGCAAGCGATCGCTTATTCTAAATCTCCCCAAGATTTCCTCAAGCAGTACAACGAAGACTTAGACTCCCTCAAAACCCAAATCATCTTGGCGCGGGAATGGTTAAAAGAAGTCATCATCACCCATGAACAAATTGCCTACTTAGTGGATGAAGCGATTCGCGGCGGAGTTCAGGGACATCGCGCCGAGTTATTCGCCACGCGGGTGGCCAAAGCTGCGGCGGCTTTGGAGGGACGGACAACAGTTAATGCTGAAGATTTGCGCCGGGCGGTGGAACTCGTGATTGTACCACGCGCCACAGTTGTGCAGACACCGCCACCCGAACAATCACCACCACCTCCTCCACCGCCACCACAACAGAATCAAGAAGAACCCCAAGACGAATCTGAAGAGGAAGAAGAAGACGAACAGGAAGAACAGGAAGAAAATCAAGAGCAAGAACCCCCCAGCATCCCGGAAGAATTTATCTTTGATCCAGAAGGGGTAATTCTTGATGACAACGTGCTGTACTTTACTCAAATGGCGAAGCGGCAAGGTAAATCTGGTAGTCGCAGTGTTATCTTTTCCGATGATAGGGGACGCTACATTAAGCCAATGTTGCCCAAGGGGAAAGCGCGACGCATTGCAGTAGATGCTACCCTGAGAGCAGCTGCTCCTTATCAAAAAGCACGAAGAGAAAGACAACCAGATAGAAAAGTTATTGTAGAACAGCCTGATATTCGCTCGAAACGCCTGGTACGCAAAGCCGGGGCGTTGGTAGTATTTGTGGTAGATGCTTCTGGCTCAATGGCCTTGAATCGAATGCAGTCGGCTAAAGGTGCGGTGATGCAACTGTTGACTGAAGCTTATCAAAACCGCGACCAAATAGCATTAATTCCCTTCCGAGGAGAACAAGCAGAGGTATTATTGCCTCCAACACGTTCTATTGCTTTGGCGCGTAACCGTTTGGAAAGGTTGCCCTGTGGTGGGGGTTCGCCATTAGCGCATGGTTTAACTCAAGCTGTGCGCGTCGGCTTAAATGCTCAGATGAGTGGAGATATTGGGCAAGTTGTCCTTGTAGCAATTACCGATGGAAGGGGTAATATTCCCTTAGCGCGTTCTTTGGGTGAACAGCTAGAACCAGGAGAAAAGCCAGATATCAAAGGAGAATTATTAGAAATTGCTGCCAGAATCCGGGCTTTGGGGATGCAACTATTAGTAATTGATACGGAAAGTAAATTTGTATCTACTGGCTTTGCTAAGGAATTATCGCAAACAGCAGGCGGTAAATATTATCATTTGCCGAAAGCGACAGATCAAGCTATTGCTGCTATGACCAAAGGTGCGATCGCTGATTTAAAATCTAGATAATTAGTCATTTGTCATTTGTCATTTGTCATTTGTCAGTTGCTTTTCTACTAACCACTGACCATTGACTAATGACTACGATCCAGTGGGCATTACTTGTGGTTGCAAATAGCAAATCAAATCCTGGATTCCCTTTTGCAAATAGCGCGTTACCGTCATTGGACTCGTGCCAATGTTTTTAGCAGCATCTTTGCGAGAAAGTTCCTTTAAAAATACCATTTCAACGGCCATACGGGGCTTTTCTTCCAACATATTGATTGCACCTTGCAGTTGTTGGCGTTCTTCTTCTTGTTGCAGGAGGACATGAGAACGAGGACAAGGAAGTGCTTCACCCAAGGTTATTTGGCAATCAACATAGTTAACTGCGGTTGCATCTAAACTCAAAGGCATCCGATTTTGAGCAGCTAACTTGGTTTCTTGCCATTCTTGCACAGATACCCGGAGTTGGCTGGCAATTTCAGCATCCTTGGGCTGGCGACCTAAAGACATTGCTAAATCTTTGCGAATCTTTTGCCCTTCATTGTATAATTCTTGCCAACGACGGGGAATTTTTAATAGAGTACTGCGATCGCGCAAAAAGTGCAGCATCTCACCGCGAATATATGGCACTGCAAAGGAACTAAAAGCATATCCTTGGCTAGGGTCGAAACGCTCAATAGCCCTAATCAAACCAAAATACCCAATTTGTTCTAAATCTTCATAAGGTTCATTACATTGATGGCTGAATTTATGAGCCATCTTCCGTACTAAGCCAGTATGTAACTGTACAAGTTTATTACGAAGTTTAATAGAAGGATTCTGGTGGTACAAGTGCAATAATTCTATACCATCAGTTCGTAAAGAGGACTCACTTGTTGCCATATACATTCCCTTGTTGTAACTCCTATTCCTGAGAAAATGGAGTTGCGTATATTTTCTTCTAAGCTGTTATTATTTTGCTGAGTCAGGGAAGAATAAGCCATCGTCGTTTCACTGAACTTGTTAGGGGTCTAACTCCACAATTCAGTATTTGTACGCATGATTTTGCGAACCCCTCTGTTACAGGTAATTTTTGCTTTTTATATAACTTTTGAATGGTAAATAATCTTTAGCTTTTGCAACAAAAACTAGCTATTTATGCTGAAAAATGCATAACTTACCTAATAGTCATCTGTCATACTGAGCGCAAGTGGATCGGTACTGAATTAATCGCAAAATAGGTTGCAATCAAGGGTAAAGAGGATGCTATCAGTACTAAACAGGCTGTGAAATCCTCAAAAACTGACGACTCTAATTTTCAACAACAAAGCCGCCCTTCAGATTTGGCAACGATATTAAATCCTTAGCTGTTAACCGCAAAGATTGGTAAGAATAGGAATAAGCAGAACATTTTCCTAAAAAACAGTTTTTCAATATGAGCAATACCAGTAATTTTCGTGAAGCTATCCGTGAGGCTAAATCTCACGCCCTCGTTGGCCCAAACGTGATTGCCAACGCCCTCCCCTACGTTGGTGGTGGATTGGTGCTAACGGCATTAGGAACCTACGGCGGTTTAGGAGTTATCCGTACTAACCCCGAAATATTCTTTCCCACCTTCATTGGTGCGGTCATTTTGGAGTTAATTTTGTTCTTTGTTGCCCAAAATGTTGCCCAGAAAGGTAACAAGGGCCTTGCACTACCCCTGTTGGCAACCTACAGCCTGTTGTCTGGATATACTCTCAGTGGCTTGATATTTGTCGCTTTGAGATCCCAAGGTGTTGGCATTCAAGGCATTGGGTTAGCTGCCCTTGGTTGTGGTGTCACCTTTATTGCTGCCCGTCAAATTGGTTCAAATCTTTCCGAACAAGATGGGATGGCTTTGACGAAAACCATCAATCTTGGTGTCATTGCCTTGGTGGTTGTGTGTCTAGCCCAATTCGGATTTGCTATGTTTGGTGTTTACACGCCAAATTGGTTAGAAATTGCCATCTCCGGTTTAGGAGTATTCCTGTTTGTTGGGGTTTCTGTTGTCGATTTCTACATCTTGCCCCGCACTTACAGCGATGACCAATATCTGCCTGCTGCTTTGTCGATGTACTTAACTTACATCAACTTGTTTGTCTTTATCTTGCGGTTGCTAATTGCCATCAATGGCCGCGATTAATTATCTGTAGGCAAGAACACAAGTAACCTTTGATAAAGCAAAAACCGTGGTTAAATTTTTAGCAACCACGGTTTTTTCATCGTTTTAATAGTAAAATATATAGCAATACAGTTCAGATAAGGCCAAAACACTTGTAGAGACGGCGATTTATCGCGTCTTGAAAACCCAAAATTGTTGCCAGTAGCCCTTAACTGAATCGTATTAGAATATGTAGATAAGTTCAGCCTCAAGTGAGCAAAACCATGCTAGAACTCTTAAACATCAAACGCGAAGTAGAAAGGTTGTCTAATATCTTGACCAAGGCTGAAGGCTGTCTTTAACCTCCCAGAACTGAGTGCAAGAATTGAAGAGTTGAATCAATTGATTTCTCAAGCTACTTTCTGGGGTGATTCTGCCAGTTTTTATCAGATACTTAAAGAAATTGATTTCCTCAACGCTACAAAGAAAAAATATCAGCGATCGCACTTCATTCTAGAAGATATCAAGGCTGCACTAGAACTACTAGAATTATCTGCTGATGAGGAATTGCTGCAAGAGGCACAAACCAACCTTACCCAACTCCAGCAAGAACTCGAAATAGTAGAAATACAACAATTATTGTCTGACCCCTGCGACCAAAAGGGTGCATTCTTGACAATTGCATCTGAGGTTGGAGATATAGATTCCCAAGACTGGGCAGCGATGTTATTGCGGCTATACCATCGTTGGGCAGTAAATCATAACCATAAACTATATCTAGTGCAAGAGTCAGCAGATGATTTAGGAGGGGTTAAACATACCACCCTAGAAATTACAGGGCGTTATGCTTATGGCTGACTAAAATCGGAACAAGGAACTCATGCAAGAATAGAGCGAATTTCTCCTGTTGATGGCAATGGCAGACGGCATACTTGCCTAGCCAGCGTAGAAGTCAGCCCGATTTTAGATGAGTCTGTTGATTTTGAAATTCCAGAGAAGCATTTAGAAATTACTTTGCCCCGGCATCGGAGGAATGTCAACCGCCCAGAAACATGGGTACGGTTGTTTCACATTCCTACTGGGATTAGTGTATTTTGTAACGAAGAGCGTAGTCAGATGCAAAACAAAGAGAAAGCTTTGGCTATTCTCAAGAGTAAACTGTTTGCTATCACACTAGCCCAAAATGTCCAGCTTGACGAAATTCAACCCCGACAGATAAAATCTTTATCCAACAAGCTTATCCGTGAATACATCTTGCATCCTTACACCAAGGTGAAAGATTTACGTACCAATATAGAAACAACTGCTGCGACAGAGGTATTAGACGGTAAGATTGATTTGTTTATCAAAGCCTATCTGCAACAACTAAATCACACTACTTCAGTGGGTAAAGAAGCGCTTGATAATTTCAAGTGATTTTTGTAACTAGTGCAGAAAAAATTTGCCCAACTACAGCTAAAATCAAGAAACACAAGTAGAATAAAGAGCAATTTTTTAATCCAAATAGCTCTATCTATCATTCAGCAAGCATTTATGGATGTCCTAGAACTCAAACGCGAAATCGAAACGTTGTCTAGCCGCCTGGGTAAAACCCAGGACTATCTTTGACGTACCTGCACTAACAGCCAAAATTCAAGACCTCGAAAAAATATCCGCTCAACCAGAATTTTGGGATGACCAAACCCAAGCCCAACAAACTCTGCAAGAACTCAATGACCTGAAAGCCCACCTCCAGCAATACGATCGCTGGCACACTAATTTAGAAGATACTAAGGCAGTTGTTGAATTGTTGGAGTTAGAAACCGATGAGGCACTACTCCAAGAAGCAGAATCTACCATCACCAAACTGAATCGTGACCTAGATCAGTGGGAGTTACAACAGTTACTATCCGGCCCCTATGATGCGGAAGGTGCTGTACTGACGATTAGTGCTGGTGCTGGTGGCACAGACTCCCAAGACTGGGCATTTATGCTAATGCGGATGTACACCCGTTGGGGCGAAGCTCATGGCTATAAGGTAACTTTAGCTGAAGAGTCGAAAGGTGATGAAGCCGGAATTAAATCGGCAACCCTAGAAATTACTGGTCGCTATGCTTATGGTTATTTGCGATCGGAAATGGGTACACATCGCTTAGTGCGGATTTCACCTTTTAATGCCAACGGCAAGCGACAAACCAGTTTCGCAGGGGTGGAAGTGATGCCACAGATTGATAACTCTGTGCAATTGGATATTCCAGATAAGGATTTGGATATCACCACAACTCGCTCTGGTGGTAAAGGTGGGCAAAACGTCAACAAAGTAGAAACTGCGGTGCGGATTGTTCACCTTCCCACAGGTCTTGCCGTGCGCTGTACAGAAGAGCGATCGCAGCTGCAAAATAAAGAGAAAGCCCTAAATCGTCTCAAAGCCAAGCTTTTGGTCATCGCCAAGGAGCAACGCGCCCAAGAAATTGCCGAAATTCGTGGCGATATGGTGGAAGCCTCCTGGGGAAACCAAATCCGTAACTATGTATTTCATCCTTACCAAATGGTGAAGGATCTACGTACAAATACAGAGACTACGGCGATTGGGGATGTGATGAGTGGCGAACTTGATACATTCATTCAAGCTTATCTGCGCCAAGAGAATAAATTAGTAGAAAGCACTATTGCATAAATCGAAATTATTTACAAGTGCTAAGTAATGATTTTTAACATTACTTAGCACTTGTTACTTATTTTTAGTGTTTTCAGATTGGCGTGCAGGCGTAGCCCGTCCTAGACATCGCATAGCATTTCATCTTATTGGGGCGTTTTCGGAGAAATTCCTTAGCAATATGCAAGCGATCGCCATTCTATCTCAGACCAACTGTTACAGTTATAAAAGAGTCTGTAGACAAATAACTATGAGCAACTCACCTTCAACAGAACCTCAACCCAGCTACGTAAAACTCGCCATGCGAAACATGGTGCGGAAGGGTGCAACTTCCCTAAAGCATTTTGGGTTGACTGCCGTAGGGCTTTTAGCTCTCCTTGTTGGTCTTGCTTACTTAACTCACTAAGCTATTACGCAACTGGTGAGGGTTGTCATTAGTCATTAGTCATTTATACTTCAAAGGACAGATGACCAATGACAAAGGACAGTCTTAGCGACAGACAAGGAGACTATGTGCCCCTGAGCGTTGAATTATATGTGGAGGATTCTTTTTACGATTTATCCTCGACAAAATCTGTAAAAATTGCGGACACCGATACCCGAATTCCTCCTGAAACTTGGGAAAATTGGTTTAATCAGTGGTTGAAAATACTTCACCCTCAAATTCCGCCAGCGCCAAGTTATGAAATTGGGTTGCGTTTGACAGATGACTCGCAAATTCAAGAACTGAATGCCCAGTATCGTCAACAAAATAAGCCCACAGACGTTTTAGCTTTTGCTGCTTTAGAAGTGGATTTTCCGCAAAATAAAGAAATGCTTGCTTCTGTGCCATTATATTTAGGTGATATTATCGTGTCTGTAGATACAGCACAGCGTCAAGCTCAACAGATGGAACATAGCTTACCAACTGAGCTAGCCTGGTTAGCTACTCACGGTTTATTACACCTATTAGGCTGGGATCATCCTGATGAGGAAAGTTTGGGGCGAATGTTAAAACAGCAAGTAAAATTGCTGAACGTAATAGGTATTGCTATTGACATAGAATAGCAGTAGTTATGTGTCCTTAATGTTAATTTGGGGTAATACTTTTATAATACTTCTGTGGAAAATTGCTTAAAGATTGCCTCAAAGTTAATTCTGCCATTAAGATCGGCGAATATTCCCACTGTAGCAACTCTATTTTTGTATTTTTTAAGTCTATGTCCCCAAAAATTTCTCCATCACCAACGCCTACCTCTTTTCAACCACTGGTGTCTAACGAACGGGAATTTTCCTGGAAAGTAGCCTCTAATTTATTTGTTAGTTTTAAATATGCCTGGGCTGGAATCAGCTATAGTTTTCGGACTCAACGGAATTTTCGCATCCACGTAAGTGTTTGTGCAATGGCTATTGGTTTAAGCGTTTTTTTGCATCTGCAAGCTGTGGAAATAGCGGTAATTGGTATAACTAGTGGTTTAGTTTTGGCACTAGAGTTACTAAATACAGCGATCGAGTCTCTTGTAGACTTAACCGTTAAGCAGACATACCATGAATTGGCAAAAATTGCTAAAGATTGTGCGGCTGGTGCAGTCCTTGTCTCTGCCTTGGTAGCGGTGCTGGTAGCTGGTACGCTATTGCTCCCTCCTTTGGTAAAGTTAATTATATTGACTTTGTAAATATGATTTGCGTCGGCTAGCAAAAACCGTAGGCATCGCCAAGTGACTTGGTAAGAGAAATCGCACTCTACCCAATCCACTTTGGAGAAGACACTATAAGCAATTCAAAGTTTGAGAAGTGGCTGGTCGTAGAGTAGCCGCTTCATATTTATACGTTTACATCAGCATTATTTTTAGACCTAGCGAACAAATAGCACGAGTAGTCTGATGAGTGCTAAAAACCAGGAGTGATGAGCTTTGATTATAATTATCGACAATTACGACAGTTTTACATATAATCTAGTGCAGTATTTGGGAGAATTGGCAGCAGAATTCTCAGTAGCAGATGATATTAAAGTTTTTCGTAATGACAAGATATCAATAGATGAGATTCGGGCATTAAAACCGGAAGCCGTGGTTATTTCTCCTGGGCCAGGTCGCCCAGAAGATGCCGGTATTTCCCTAGAATTGATTAAACAGCTAGGACAAGAATTGCCAATTTTGGGTGTCTGTTTAGGACATCAAAGCATCGGTCAAGTATTCGGTGGTAAAATAATTTCTGCTCCAGAGTTGATGCATGGCAAAACCTCTCAGGTGTCTCACAGTGGGGTGGGGGTTTTCCGGGGATTAGAAAATCCTCTAATCGCCACTAGGTATCATAGTTTGGTAATCGAACGTGAGACTTGCCCAGATGTGTTAGAAATCACCGCTTGGGTTGAAGATAACACTATTATGGGAGTGCGACACCGGAACTATCCTCACATTCAGGGCGTGCAGTTTCACCCAGAGAGTGTCCTGACATCTTCAGGAAAACAGTTATTGCGAAATTTTCTGGAACAGTTATAGTCAAGAGCATAATTAATGAAACGACGACAGTTGATGGGCTATGCTGGGGCGGGGTTGGCCACAGCTTTCGTTACTACCTTGAGTTCTGAATCTCAAGCTGACGCACAATCTAGCAGTTTATCAGTTCAGTGGTTGGGTCATACTTGCTTTCTTTTTACTGGTGGCGGTGCGAAAATTCTCGTCAATCCATTTCGGTCGGTCGGCTGTACTGCTAAGTATCGTCCACCAAAAGTTGCAGCAGATTTGGTACTAATTAGCAGTCAACTGCTGGATGAAGGTGCTGTGGACGTACTACCGGGAAATGCAAAACTCATCTACGAACCAGGAGTTTATGAGTTTAAAGGTATTAAGTTTCAAGGAATTGCCATAGACCACGATCGCAAAAGTGGTAAGCAATTTGGTTTAAATACTGCTTGGAGTTGGAAGCAAGCCGGAATTAATATCCTACACTTAGGCGGGGCTGCTGCACCCATTTCCATTGAGCAAAAAATCTTGATGGGACGGCCCGATGTGGCATTCATTCCAGTGGGAGGCAGCGCAAAAGCCTACAATGCTCAGGAAGCAAAGCAGGCTATTCAAGTATTAAATCCCAAGCTGGTGATTCCAACCCATTATCGGACACAGGCGGCTGACGCTGCTAAGTGCGATATTTCACCACTTGATGATTTTTTAACCTTAATGCAAGGTATGAAAGTCCGACGCAGCAATGGAGATAGTATCTCCATTAGCCCTAAAGATTTGCCAGAAAATGGGGAAATTCAGGTTTTGACTTACAAGTTTTAATTGTTAGGAGACGAGGGAGCAGGAGAAAGAACTCCTAACTCCTAACCCGCATTTCTCACAAGCTTGAAATGCAGAGGGGCAGAGGGGCAGAGGGGAAAGAACTTGTACAATAACTCTCCTTTGCTCCCCTGCTCCCCTGCTCCTCTGCTCCCCTGCTCAAGAGTACAAGGTTTTAAGAGATGTGGTGAGAAATCCGGGCTAACTCTTAACTCCTACTTCTAACTTTTAGAACGTATACCACTGTCCACCAAGCTTATCTGCGTCACCGATGGGATTCTCAACGGCTGTTGTCCCATCTATAGTCCAAATATTATCTGAACCTGCTGTCTGATCGCGCCAGTAGATATCGGTCTTACCATCGCCATTGAAGTCACCAAGGGATGGTGTCAAGGCCGCGTTATTAGCTGGTAAGAAAGCTTCAGTAGCAACTGTTGTACCATCCATCAACCAAGCAGTATTTGCACCGGTTGTGCCATTGTGCCAGAAGATATCAGTCTTACCATCACCGTTGAAATCACCAATTTTGGAAGTCCAGGATGAGTCAAGTGTTCCCAAAGCTCCTTCTGTGACTAAGATACCATTCATCGTCCAAACCTTGTTCTCACCTGTTGCAGCGTTTCTCCACAGAATGTCAGTCTTATAGTCGCCGTTGAAATCACCAAGACTAGCAGTCCAGGCTGCGTCTTGTGATTGGAGGGCAAATTCAGTCTTTTGCGTACCATCCATAAACCAAGCGGTGTTATCGCCAGTTGTCTGATTGCGCCAGAAGATGTCACTCTTGCCATTGCCATCGAAATCAACAATGCTAGGAGTTAGTGCTGGGTCTGTTTTATCTAAAACAGTTGCACTCAGAACTGTTGTGCCATCCATCTCCCAAATAGCGTTCTCACCAGTTGTACTATTGTGCCAGAAGATATCAGTTTTGCGATCGCCGTTAAAATCCCCAATCTGAGGAGTCCAAGCTGGGTCAACGCTAGTTAGAGCAGCCGAATTAGCAACTTTGGTTCCATCCATCAGCACAATGCTATTCTCGCCGGTTGTCTTATTCCGTAATAAGAAGTCGGTTTTGCCATCAGCGTTAAAGTCAGCAATTTTGTAATCATAGGCGGATAGGTCGAATTTACCCAGAGAACCCTGTTCAAGAACTTTTGTGCCATCCATCAACCGAATGATAATCTCACCAGTTGTAGAATCGACCCAAACTTTATCTGTTTTGCCATCACCATTGAAGTCAGGAGTAATGGCTGCACTGGTTAGGTAAGGATTAGGATTGGGATTTGATGACATTTTTACAGGCTGGGTAGCTGGTTCATTTTGTAGTGCATACGAGGAACTCTTACCCCCAAATCCCAAATCATAATTTAAATTCTCAAAAGAAGATGTCAAGATTTCTGATTTTTTGAAAGAGTCTGATGCCCATCCAGATGTATTTAAAGATAAGGGTGAGGAATTTGTATTTGCAGGCATGGTGTATTTTTATGATTGGTTGTCATATTCTTTTAACTTTTTTTGGAAATACTTTTCTGTAACGAAATAACATTTACTAATTTTTCAATATTTATTTATAACCATTTATTTTTTATAAATGTCAGTCTTTTAAGATAAATAAATGTTTGTTTTTAACGATGCTAATAAATTCTCCAGTCTTACATAAACAATTAAAAAAAGTTTTGCTGTATTTTATGTACATATAAATCTATAGGGTTACTATTTGATTTTTGAACGAAATTAGGTATTGTAGAGTGTGTTAGAACGAAGTTCGTAACGCACTCTTATCATGGGTTTGATGCGTTACGCTGTCGCTAACACATCCTACGTATATTTTCAAAAATCAAATCGGATTCCTATAGTTTGATTTCTAATAAGCATATTGAGACTAAAACATTAAACACTTTATCTAAATAAGTCCCTTAAATCCAACCAAGTCATATATGATGATTTGTAGATATTCCATCTCTGATATCTATGTTTTGTGATATCTAAATATAGTTAAGTAGTCATACGAACAATATCTACACTAACTATCTATTGGTTACGTAAACGAGCGCTTTTTGTGTTGTGGGTTGAGTAGACATAGTTTTTACAGCGTGTTTTTTAATTTATGAACTACCATAATTTAAATAAGATAAACGAGTAAAAAATTAATTATTTTATGAATCTCCTAAAGTATTCGATAGCAACAAGATTTTTGAGTTATTTAAAACTTAGAAAATCTGAGTTTTTCAAGAGAATTAATTATTTTTCAATGATTTATGATTAGAGTTGAAACAAATATTGGTTAGAATAACTTAGATTAGCAACTACCGAGAAGCACAAACTGTGCAATAGCAGGTTGCCCAGAGTGTAAAATAACACAATACTTTAATACATACATTTAGTTATGCAAGCAGAATATCGGCAGCGTCGCGAGCAGTTAATGGCAAAAATTGGTGATGGCACAGCTATTTTTCGCAGTGCGCCAATGGCAGTGATGCACAACGATGTCGAGTATGTTTATCGCCAAGACAGTGATTTTTTCTACCTGACTGGTTTTAACGAACCAGAGGCAGTAGCAGTGCTAGCGCCGCATCATTCAGAACATCGGTTTGTGCTGTTTGTCCAACCGAAGGATCGCGAAAAGGAAGTATGGACTGGTTATCTTTCTGGGGTAGATGCAGCCAAGGAAATGTATGGTGCTGATGAAGCGTACCCCATTAGCGAGTTAGATGAAAAATTGCCGCAGTATTTGGAAAAAGCCAGCCGCCTTTACTATCACTTAGGACGCGATCGCACTTTCAACGACCAAATCCTTACACATTACCAAAGTTTACTGCGGACTTATCCTAAACGCGGTACAGGGCCTGTCGCGATTGAAGATACTGGCCCTGTCCTCAATAGCATGAGACTAATTAAAAGTGAAGCTGAATTGGGGTTAATGCGTCAAGCCGTGGCGATCGCAGTCGAAGCACACAATTACGCCCAAGAAATCGCCGCACCTGGACGTTATGAGTATGAAATTCAAGCGGAGATGGAACGCATCTTTCGAGTCAGGGGTGGAATGGGGCCAGCTTATCCTTCGATTGTGGCTTCTGGAGTGAATGCTTGCGTACTCCACTACATTGAAAATAATCGTCAAATGCAGGATGGAGAATTACTGCTAATTGATGCTGGGTGTGCTTACGGTTATTACAATTCAGATATTACCAGGACATTTCCTGTGGGGGGTAAATTTACGCCAGAACAAAAGACACTGTATGAGATTGTTTTAGAGGCGCAAAAACAAGCGATCGCTCAAATTAAACCAGGTAATCCCTTTAAATTAGTTCACGATACAGCAGTGCGTGTTATCACCGAAGGTTTAGTTGAACTTGGCATCCTCAAAGGTGAAATTGATAAGTTAATTGAAGAAGAGAAATATAAACCATATTATATGCACCGCACCAGTCATTGGTTAGGTTTGGATGTTCATGATGTGGGAGTTTACCAGCATGGTGAAGATAAACCGCAGATTTTGCAACCAGGCCAAATTTTGACAGTGGAACCGGGAATATATATTGTGCCAGATACCAAACTAGCAGAAGACCAACCAGCAACTCACCCGCGATGGGTTGGTATTGGTATTCGCATTGAGGATGATGTGTTAGTTACATCTGATGGAAATGAGGTGTTAACTGCGGGAGTTCTCAAGGCAGTAGATGAAGTGGAAAGATAGAAAATGGGAAAGAGGAGCTAATTTCAAAACCTCTCTCTCAGATTGGGAGGCGTTAGAAAACCCGGCTTCAACAAAGTAAGTCGGGGTAATTTATGTAATTATAGAAAATTGGGCTTAATCTGTGCGATCGTAACTTTTGGCACTAGGAGCAATAGCTGAAAGTTATTAAATCAAGAACAACCCTCGACATATTGAACTTCAGGTAGTTTACCTGAGCGAAGCTCAGTCACAAGCTTACCATCAGTCTCGAAGACAAGGCGATAGTTCCGATCGGCACGGTCTTTCGGGATAAATGTTAAGTAATGTCCACCTTGGACGTATTTATGAGGTGTGACTTTAATTTGTCCTGGGTAGAGAGACTTGATTTGCGCTTCGGTGTCACCAATTTTTGCACCTTTGAGGGTAGTAATCTGGGTATTTTGCCGCACATCGACTCTAGAAATGCGACCTTTTGTAACCATGAATGAAAGATTTTTGGGTTGGTTTTGTGGCTTAACATAGTAACAACTGTTATTCGATGGATCGCCCACTAGCTTAGTACCAGCAGCCTTTGCCGCTTGAGAAACAGTCATCCCAACTCTTACCTCTCCGATACCATTGATGAACAATTTCGATTTATTTGTCAGTTTCGCCTGTGCTACAACTGTGCCGACAGTTAGAAAAGAAACTGCCAACGTTAAGGAAGTAAGAGTCAATAATTTAACTTTATTATTCATAAATTGTGCAAATAAAAGTGGGTATATTTTTGTATACAGCACCGATGCTGCAAGTTTCGGATTTTCAAGTTGTTGATTGGCGAAATTCTGATATTACTTCGATCAAACCAACGATATTATTGTTATGTTAGTTTTTATCAACTACGATCTTCCTCATCCATAGCTTTAAAAAGAGTATTTCCAATTTGCTCATCTGCGATCGCTCCTTGATTGTCTCCCAAATGACCACGAATTTGGCTACGCAATATATATGCTTCTGCTTCTTTAGGATTTAGCTGAATTACATAGTTAGCATCTGCGATCGCACCTTTGTAATCTTGGAGTTTTTGACGAGTATATCCACGAGAGATATAAGCGTAGGTATCTTTAGCATTCAATTTAATAATTGCGTTGTAATCAGCGATCGCTCCTTTATAGTCTTGTATGAGATCGCGAGATTTTGCCCGTTGATGATACGCAATAACATTTTGGGAATCTAGGCGCAAAATCTCGTTATAATCTTGAATCGCGCCTTTATAATCTTTTAATCTATGACGAAAGCTGGCACGAGTCAAACGAGATTCAATATCGTGAGGTTTTAAGCGGATAATTTGGTCATAATCTGCTAGTACGCCTTTGTAGTCATGCAGTCCCAAACGCGCCCGCGATCGCTTTACATAAGCATCGACATCATTGGGATTTGTACGTAAAGCAGCAGTTGTAAGCTCAATCTGTTGTTGTCTATTTTTTCTGATCTGCTCAATTCTTTGCTGAGAATTTTGAGAGTAATAAGTCAATAACTTTACCCAGCTAGGAGCCATAGCTTGCAAAATACCTACCATTCCACCTAACAAGGTTACACAGTATATAACTAATAGAAAAACTCTAGTTTTCCATTTACTACGGAATTCGTACTGCTGTTGAATCAATCCCTTGACTAAAGCATATCTTTTACTGAAAGGCAAGTTTCCATATCCGAGTTGCTTCAAATACTTGAAAATGAAATGCAGAATATTATCCCGATCTATGGGTGGATTTCGTTGTAGTTCTTTTTGAAATTTCTGATTAATTTTAGCGCTGCGAAAGCTATTAGGGATGCCTATAGCTATCAGCATCGCAAATAACAACATCATTGGTCTATCTTTTCCTATAAATCCTAAGATAATCACACCAAAGGCTTTAAATAAAACACCAATGTAAGGGAAACGAGAAAACACCAGTAAATCAGCAATTTGTCCTCCATCTAGAGGATAAATCGGGAGGAGATTAAACAAGTTTAGAAATATCAGCGTCCAGCTTGTTTTTTGTACCCAATCAGGATAACCACTGCCAAAAGGTGCAAGGATCGCCAACCCAATCCCCAAAATTAACCCTGGTAATGGCCCTGCTAAAGATATCCAAAACTTTTGGCTGAGTGTAGCATCATCTTTATGGGCAGTTGCTAAAGCGCCTAAAAACGGTACGAATAAAACAGAGGTATCACGATAGCCAAACAGTTTCATCGCCAATAAATGTCCGCCTTCATGGAAAAACAGTACAGCGATGAAAATCACCACACTTTGTGGACTAAGAAAGCTTGTATAACTGGCGATAAACAACCCTAGACTACCCAACAAAAGCCAAGTGCGAAATTTTTTACCCACCAGACCAGTTTGGGTATACTCCATTTGTTTAAATCCCTCTACTTCCAGTTCTATAGGGATTTCTTGTAAAATGCTGGAATCAGTTTTGGCTTGTTGTCTGCGTTGCTTGATGATATTTGCTGCTTTCTTGTTACCCTGCGTCATTGGGTTAAGCGATCGCAGGACTGTTAACCAATGGATCTCAAATAACTCTGTTCCCTTAATTGGTGATATTTTCCCCGTCTTGGCTAAGTTACTAACATAGCCCCTCATCTGTATCTGTAGTGCTTGTGCAAAAGACTCTGGTGATAAACCACAAGCTGTTTTGCTGGTAGTTAATTGTTTAAGATGATCTTGATGAGTCTGCCATTGTACTGATACTTCGCTGGTATAAACATCCTGAACAATAGTGTTGGGAAACTCACCTATAAGTCCATGCTGTTTGCCGTTGACAGTCAGTAATAAAGTTTTATCCTTAAAAAAGGTATAAAACTCTATATCAAATAAATTGACAGGTTCGGCTAAACGACGAATAACTACTGTGGCATAGCTTTTGAGTGCTTTGTGATATAAAAGAAGTTCCCAATTTGTTTGCTGATAGGCTTTGGTGATTGGTTGATATTGCAAATAGCTGCATGGAAGAAAGCCGAATTGCTCTAGTTCTTTAATGGGAGTTTGAAATAAATCTTTTAAATAGATAGGAACTGTATCAGCCTTTGTAATCTGGTACTTGGGATATTGAATCTGAGATTTGCAAAGTAGTAAAAAGAGAATGAAATAGCGAATAACAATCAGTAGAACGTAAATTGCAATCGGGTAGATTAAGTATTGCATAGCAATATCAAATTTTTAACTATACTTAGTATTCCCTTACACTAAATAAAAAATAACTTAGATTGCAAATACCTAAAATAAAAATGGGTATAGCCTTTTGACCATACCCATTTCAGTGATTTTAGAACAGTAGTTACAGTTGCGGTACGTACTGCTGCTTCTCAGGAACTTCAGCATACTCAGCCACAATCTGACGGAATTCTTCGCCGTCAATGGTTTCTTTTTCGATGAGCAAATCGACTAAGCGATCGGTAACAGTGCGATGATCTCGGACAATTTTCTTTGCGTTTTCGTAGCATTCTTCCACGATCGCTCGGACTTGTCCATCAATGCGAGAAGCGATGGATTCAGAATACTCAGATCGAGTTGTCCAGTCACGACCTAAGAATACTTCACCCTGCTGGCTTTCCAATGAAAGTGGCCCTAAATCGGACATCCCGAACCGAGTCACCATCTGCCGTGCCATTCCCGATAACTGCTGCAAGTCTCCACCAGCACCAGTTGTGACTTCCGCAGCCCCAAAAATCACCTCTTCGGCGGCGCGACCACCCAAAGCACCAGTAATCCTGGCTTTCAACTGAGAACGAGAAATTAATCCCTGTTCTTCGTTGGGAGTAAACCAAGTTAAACCTTGTGCTTGTCCCCGTGGAATTAAGGTGACTTTCTGCACTGGGTCATGGTTTTTTAATAAAGTCCCAACTAAAGCGTGTCCGATTTCGTGGTAGGCAATTAAGCGCTTGCTCTTGCTATCTACCAAAGGAGTGCCTTCCATCCCTGCAACTACCCGATCCACCGCGTCATCAATTTCGCGGAGAGCGATCGCTTCTTTGCGTCTTCTAGCGGTCAAAATTGCCGCTTCGTTGAGTAAGTTAGCTAAATCAGCCCCAGTGAATCCAGGAGTGCGGCGAGCGATCGCATCAAGAGATACACTAGCGTCTAGTTTCTTGTTCCGCGCATGGACTTGCAAGATTTCCAAACGCCCTTTGATATCGGGTGCATCGACTGTTACTTGTCTGTCAAAGCGACCGGGACGCAACAAGGCTGAGTCTAGTACGTCGGGACGGTTAGTGGCAGCAATAATAATGATGCCTGTGTTACCTTCAAACCCGTCCATTTCGGTCAGCAATTGGTTGAGGGTTTGCTCTCTCTCGTCGTTACCGCCACCAATACCAGCACCCCGTTGTCGTCCTACTGCGTCGATTTCATCGATGAAGATGATGCAAGGGGCGTTGTCTTTGGCTTTTTTGAACAAATCGCGGACGCGAGATGCACCCACACCAACGAACATTTCTACAAATTCCGAACCGGAAATACTGAAGAAAGGTACGCCTGCTTCCCCTGCGATCGCTTTTGCTAGTAAAGTTTTACCAGTTCCTGGAGGCCCAACTAACAGCACTCCCTTGGGAATCCGTGCGCCTACAGCCGTAAATCTTTCTGGCTGCTTCAAGAAGGTGACGACTTCTTGTAGTTCTTCTTTAGCTTCTTCAATCCCGGCCACGTCGTCAAATTTAACCCCGGTTTTCGCTTCCATTTGGAAACGCGCTTTGGATTTGCCGAAGTTCATCGCTTGACCTGGCCCGCCGGGAAGGTTGCTAGAACGCCGGAACAAAAAGAACAGTCCGGTAATCAATAAAATTGGAAACACGAGATTACCCAACAATCCCCAGATTGCGCCATCATTCCGCATGGGGTGAGCATCAAAACTAATATCTTTTTCTTTGAGCTTGCTAATTAACTCAGGAGCGTTAATAGGCAAATCTACCCGCCACCTTTGGACGCGATTTTCGATGTCTGGATCGCGGGCTTCGATAATAGCTGTTCTACCGCCTTCGTACAGATCCACGCTGCTGACGCGATCGCCGTCCAAGTATTCTAGAAAGCGACCATAAGTCATGCGGGTATTGGCTGTATTCTTGTTCATGTCAGTAGGAGCGCCTGCAAAAGCCCCTTGCCAGAAGAAAAAGCCAATTACCAAAGCCGGCAATGTCCAGAGTACTACGACTTTCCAAGAGAATTTCATCTTAATTTGCCTCTAGATGCCTATACAACTCGTTAGCCTTAGCAACCGAATGTTCATCACTCTGTCACTTTAAGCTGTTAAACGGATGTCTATAAATCCATTTTGTTTAATTTGATCTCTTACATGCACTGCCATAGAGCGATTGGCCCATTATGGCGATGCTAACAAGAATCTTAATCAAAGTTAACTTAATTTTAATACAATATCGCACGAGAAAAGGGAGTGCAACGGGATGCAAAGCCACGGAGAATTTATCCACAAGGCTCCTCATGTCCTTCCAACCCCTCACAATCATCATATTTAGGGGTAGAGACGCGATTAATCGCGTCTCTACAGAAGCGATTATTGTCCTATTCCCCATTCCCCATTCCCTACTTAATTTCTGTAATTTTTAGAGTGTAAGGAAGGTACTTACCTTTTTCGTAGGAACCAACCCAAATTTGGTAACTTCCAGGCAGCCATTCACCAATAATGCCAGCATTTTTGCCATCAAAATCGTCATTGCACCAAGTACCACCCGGCCCCTTAATAACGATCGTGGTGTCTTCAGGACTTTGGACTTGCAGCTTCAGGTAGTCAAATTTACTTGTTAGTGCTAATGTGTGGTCTGGTGTTTCATCAACAAATCCGGTACAAGGGCCAGTGGCTGTTTCGCTTCTCCCAGCGACTTTACTCCCAGATATTGAACCACCACTCATCCCGCGAACTGTCAAGGGGTCTGGCGAAAACTGACGGCCAATGGTGACATCTCCAAATATCGTTGGCGCTTCCTGAGCATCCGTCACAGCGTTAAGTGTCGATGTGATGAAGAGCGTAACTATCATCAACGATAATCTCATCCCTCTATTGAGCGCTTTTGTCGGCATTGTAATTACGTTCGCTTCTAAGTGTTTTTGAAGACATGAATTTTACACACCAAGTTCCCAACATGAGGAGAATTGACTACCTATTTTAGATTTGAAATTGGGGATAATTCATTAGTAATTAGTCAATGATTTCTTGTTCTTATAGTTGCTCTACCTTATGGATAGGGGCGCACAAATGTGCGCCCCTAAAATCTAAAATATTTCTAAAGTTCGGAAATAATTGCTAATTAGCTTCTGTTATTGCTCTACTCAAGCGCGACTTGTCTAAACCAATCTGATTTAGTAGTAACCAAGATTGAATGAGGTCGGGGCCATGAACATCTCCAGTTAAGGCCGCTCTGAGCGATCGCATTACTAAACCTTTTTTGACTTTTTGCTCTTTCACCACTTGTTTAATAATCTCTTGGGCGGCGGCTTCTGACAGTTGCGGCTGATTTTCTAAAGCTGTGACAATCCCCTCAAGGACAGCAGCAGAACCTTCTTGCTTCAGTTGCGTACTGCCTTCCTCGCTAAATTCAACTGTATCGCTAAAAAACAGTTGGCTTTGAGCTACTGCATCTATTAAACGAGTCAAACTTTGGCTAATTAAAGTTACTAGCTGCTCTAACCAGGAGCGTTCTCTTCCACCATCAAATTTATACCCAGCCGCTTCCCAAAAGGGTATAAGTAAATCTGTGAGTTTATCTACTGGCGTATGGTGGATATACTGACTATTCAACCAATCTAGCTTGTCCCAGTCAAATTTTGCACCCGCTTTATTTACACGCTCAAAGCCAAACTCCTTAGCTGCTGATTCTAAAGTAAATATTTCTTGCGTCGAGTCTGGTGGCGACCAACCCAGCAATGTCATGTAATTTACCAAGCCTTCAGCAGTAAAGCCCATTTGCTTGAATTCAGAAATGGAAGTGACACCATCTCGCTTAGAAAGCTTACGCCCTTCCTCATTCAAAATCAACGGCGTGTGAGAAAACTCTGGGATTTTTGCACCCATTGCTTCATACAGTAAAATTTGCTTGGCGGTGTTGGCGATGTGGTCTTCTCCGCGGATGACGTGAGTGATTTGCATATCGATATCATCCACTACAACGACAAAGTTATACAGTGGTTGACCGCTCCCTTCTTCTGAGGCGCGGGCGATGACCATATCACCACCTAAATCGCTACCTCGCCAAGACATCTTTCCCCTGACTAGGTCATTCCAGACAATTTCCCGGCTATCTTCGATTTTGAAGCGAATCACAGAAGAACGACCTTCGGCTTCATAAGCGGCGCGTTGTTCTGGGGTGAGGTTGCGGTGACGGTTGTCATAGCGGGGTGCTTCGCCTCTAGCTTTTTGGGCTTCTCGGAGCGCCTCTAGTTCTTCAGAAGTAGTGTAGCAGCGATAGGCTAATCCTTGAGCTAGCAGTTTTTCTACTGCTTCCTTATAAAGCTCCAGACGCTGAGATTGGAAAAATGGCCCTTCATCCCAGTTAAGTCCTAGCCAGCGAAATCCTTCAAGAATATTGTCGGTGTATTCGGGACGCGATCGCTCTAAATCTGTATCTTCTATTCGCAGGATAAATTTCCCGCCGTGGTGGCGGGCAAATAACCAGTTAAATACAGCCGTTCTAGCTGTACCAATATGTAAATTTCCGGTTGGACTCGGCGCAATACGGACTCTAACAGTCACAGTTAATTCTCTCTTTTGCAAAGCATGATAAATGTAGCTTATATTCAAACCCTGAATTCTGAGTCAATCCCTTTGAATTCAAAACCCAAAATCACCGAAGTTCATTTCGGTGATTCGCTATTTATAAATTTAGAACGGGACTGACGGGGCTCGAACCCGCAACTTCCGCCGTGACAGGGCGGTGCTCTAACCAATTGAACTACAGTCCCTTGTTTGTCAACTTTGCTATTATCACTATTTTTTTTTAACTTGTCAAGTGTTTTGGAGTGGGAAATTAAGAATCATTTTTGCCCCGTCTCTCTCAGGTGCGAATTTACCGTTAAAACCTTGATAAAACAACCTGGGGCTTGGATTCCAGATGTTGCAATATCCGGGATTGCATTTGTTTATACTGCTGCTTTAATAGCTGTTTGCTCAATTGGGGCTGAGAAGTTGGTGGTAGACGATGAGCCTGTTGCACCCAGGTTTTCAACATTTGTCGCTGAGTTAGTTCAATAGGACTGCTGAGAACGCTGGTGCAGGAATGTGGTGCTTCCAGAGTAAAGAAAATCAAAGGATAGTGTTCATTTTCAGCCAGTAAACTTACCAGCCTAAGATTTTGAGGATTTTGCATATCTAAGTAGCACGGTAGCCACTTAGGAGTCAATTGCCGATTGTAGAGTACAGTCACCCACAACAGCATTGGGTGAGGGGATGTCATGAAGATAAACTGGTTATAACGGTTAGAAACCGTATAGTTTTTGATTTCTTGTTTAGGTAACATTAACCATAGTGCTGTTATAGATCCTTGTGGGGTATCTATAAGCTGGGGAAAAACAATTTCTTGAATTGGTTTATTTTGAGGCCACAAAAGTTGCCGACAGCTTTCTTCTACTGCGATTGCTAATCCCGAATCTAAGGGACGGCTAAGGATGGAATTAGAAGCTAAATCTGTAGGTAAGCCAGGACAATCTGACTGTTCTAAACTATTTAATACTTGCAAAATCTGAGCGATATTTGGTGGGCGATCGCTTGCCTTTTTTGCAAGACAAGACATGATTAAATTATTTAGCTTATGAGGTATTTTCAGAGTAGGTTTAACATCTGCGATCGTTTTTGGGGCTTCAAAGTGATGTGCTTTATACCAAGCACCAAAGTAATCCGTTTCGGGTTCCCAGGGTTTTTTCCCTGTGAGCATTTCAAACATCATTGCACCCAGACTGTAAATATCAGAACGACTATCTAATTTTTCCCCATCTAGCTGTTCTGGAGAACAGTAAGGCAAAGTGCCATTAAATCCTCTACTTGTACTGGCTGTTGATGCATAATTTAAAAATCTAGCAATTCCAAAATCGAGGATTTTAACTAACTGACCCAATATTGGATCGGGAATAACTAATATATTGGCAGGCTTGATATCTCGATGAACTAACGGACAAATTTTTCCATCAATATTAATACCTTGATGGGCACACTGTAAGCCTAAACAAATTTGGCGAGAGAGAGTCAAAAATATCGACAATGGTAGCGGAATTAAATCTTTTAAACTCTTACCACTTAGATATTCCATGACATAATATGGTTTTCCTTTTTCATTTACACCATAATCATACGCCCGCACTATATGTAAGCTCTTTTGACTCAAAGCTGCACTCATCAAAGCTTCACGAGCAAAATCTTGTTGCATCTTGCTATCGACAACAGTCTGAGTCAAAAACTTGATAGCAACTGGTATACCTCCTAACAAAATATCATTTGCTAAGAAAACTTCACCCATACCACCGCTACCAATTAATTGCTTGAGTTGATAACGATTAGCAAGCAAGCCCGTACTATTTGGAGATATAAATGGGCTTTGATTCACTTTATTCACCTCTGCTACTGAGTCTATTTAAAGATAGCAATACACACATAAGAATATGCTTAGGTAATGGTGGTAAGTTTTTTGATTTTGAGCCGCAAAATTTCAAGAATGTGATAAAAGCTTAAAAAAAATCTCCAAAAATTTAGCCATCCAATTTTTTAAACCTTCTTTCTCAGCTTTTTGATCTGCGGCTAACTTTTGTAAAATGTCTAATTTCAATTTTTCGTACTCTGTTTTTAGAAGAGTTTTGGCTTGATTAGACAAAATTAATTCATTTGACTGTTGACTCATATCTAGCCAATCTAGAAGTTGCTGGCGCTGATTAGCTGTGAGGCTTAAAGTCGTTACATGCGAGCAACGGTTTGGATCTTCTAGGGGAAAAAATAGTAGATGATAATACCCTACCTCTGCTAAACTTCGTGCTATGTTCTGCCCTTTATTATCTTTCAAATCTAGAAAATAAGGTAGCCATTTAGTCATAGAAGGCTGGGCATCGTATAGGACTGTTACCCACAATAGCATTGGGTACACGTTAATTTGACTAATAAATTCAGTGCCATGTACTTTATCCAAAAATTTTGTAATTTCTTGTTTGGGCAACATTGCCCAAAAAGTTGGTATAGGTCTTTGAGGAGTTTGTAGTAAATGGGGAAAACCAATTGCACCAATTGGCTTATTTTTAGGCCAGTTTTTCTGCAAACACTCTTGTTCTGACAATAAAGTTGCAGGGACTAATTGAACCGGAAGTGGGAGTTTAATAATCTCACTACTCTTGTTAGGAATAACATCCTTAATCTGATTATTAACTTTTTCTAATTCTTCTAATATTTGATTAATATTTTGCGGGCGATCGCTTACTTCTTTCGCTAAACAACTCATCAATAATTTTTGTAATACTTGCGGTATTTTAACTTGCGGGTTCACTTCTTCAACTGTAGGTGGCATTTGAAAGCGATGGGCTTGATACCAAGTACCAAAAGAGTTACTTTTTGTCTGAAATGGATGTTTTCCTGTCAGCATCTCAAACATTAGTACTCCCAAACTATAAATATCAGAGCGTACATCTAGCAATTTACGCCCTTCCATGTGTTCTGGAGAACAATAAGGTAAACTGCCAATAAAAGAATCTGTCAGAGTCATCCCACTTCGTTCTGTTAAAAATTTGGCAATGCCAAAATCTAGTATCTTAACAATTTCTCCTTGTTTACTATCTTCACTAAGGAATATATTTTCGGGTTTTATATCTCTGTGAACAATGGGATAAATCTCTCCTTTGAGGCTGATACCTTGGTGGGCGCATTGTAAGCCTAAACAAATTTGATTACAAATCTCCAAAAACTTGGGTATTGTTAAGGGTTGAATTTTGAGAATTTGTTTGAGATTTTTCCCTTGAAGGTATTCCATTACAAAAAAAGGGGTTTTATCTTCAGTAACGCCATAACTTAAAATGCGAACAATATGTTTACTTTTACGCCCCAATTGAGCGCCAATAAAAATTTCTCTGGCAAAGCGTTGGGACATTTGCTGATTTGCCAAACTGAGTGATAAAATTTTGATTGCGATCGGCATAGCACCTTTAGCACTATCTTCTGCTAAATAAACTCTCCCCATCCCCCCTTTGCCAATCAAATCTCTGATTAAATAGCGATTGTTTAAAAATTGCCCAATATAATCGTCTAATTCTGCTTTTTGCCCTACCATATTCTCAGTTTTTTTTTGTGGCATAAAAATCATTTATGAAAAATATTGTTGGCAAATTACTTTAATAAGTATAGTTAAGCACTAAAATTCAATCTAAAAAAATATCATAATTTGTAGGAAATTAATCATCCACCGCCATCAAGGTTAATCTGGTTGTAAAATTTTCTAAACATTATGTAACATATTTATTAAGGAATACGGCTGAGAAATTACACGGAAACTACGAATAGGCTAGATAAAGTTGCCTAATAGATTCCGTGAATACACAGGAATAAGTAAATAGCATTAAAGGTGCGATATCTCTGTACAGTTAGCGGTTGAGATTCAGTAGTAATCGCCGAAATAATCTATTCAGTGGTGTTTCAATTTTCATTTTAAAGGCTAGTATTTGAGTCCGTTGCAGTGAGTTAAAATTGTTATCACTGACAAGAATTAATGATTGTTGACCATCGGGTAGTTTGGGGCCAAGAGTTAAGCCTTCAATGTTGTCTAGCAGTACATTTAGGCTTCTCAAATCTAACAGTAGTTTTTTATGAACTGGTTTAATATTTTTCGAGTCAACTGCTAAAAGGCTATCAATATTGTGAATATCATCAGATCCTTCTAAAGAAACTTGAAACAAGGAAATAGCAAATCCTAAACCAGTAAAAGACCGTTCTAAAGTTAGGAAGTGTCCTTGATTATCGAGAGCAAGTAAATCAGGTAATCCACTAGCGAATTTGCCAGTCAGATTTAAAAAGGGTGAAACGGCTTCTGTTTGGTAAAGGAATTCTTTTTCTGGCTGGTTATTAAGCAAGTTATATTGCAAAATGCGGCAAGGACTACCGATGTTAGGTTTGGCGGCAACACCATCTTGAATTAAAGCATTTTCAGTAGCTGTAAATAGATGGTTTTTATCGGGTGTGATAGTAAGGCTTTCAAAAGCCAAATTGTTGCGGATACCTTGTTTACCACTTTTATCTGGCAAAAATTTGTTTGGGATGGTAAATGTCGTAATTTCTTTGCCAGAAGATAGTGAAAACTCTTTAATAAAAGGATTAATTAGTTTTGCCACATCACCCTCAGAAGAAATAAACACAGTTGATTTATTAGTTAAGGCAATACCTTCTGTATCAGTTTCACCAGGGCGAAATGTTTGACCCTTTTCATTTAATAATGTGGTAACATTGACAGCAATAACTCCACCTTTTTGCAGATAACCCTTACTTAAGTCTATTTTTAGGGTGTAGAAACGGGCAGCAGCTTTTTGTCCCCGATCGTCAGAAATAGCATAATAAAGGTTGTTTTTTGCATCATAGCTAATTCCAGACAAACCTCCTACTTCAGTTTTTTTTAAAATTAAACCTTTGGGCAAAGTAGCTTCACCGATAAACTCTATGCTACTAATTTCAACAGCATTTAACGATAATTTATTAAGCAAAAAAATGATGCAAAAAAATATAATTAAGAAGAGAAGAATTCGTGGAATAGGGAATACTTTTTTAATTAGTTTCATAGATATTTTTGTTAAAGTTTGAATATAATCTTGATTTTAGTGTCGTAACAGAAGAGGAGTGCTAGAACCAAAAATAGCAACAGCTACCTCCAATTTATCAAGCAATCCAGGAAATTTAGCGCTGATAAATATCTGTTGCAAATATAAACAGATTACATCAACCTTAGCCCCTACTTAACCCGACTGCAAAGCAAAATTTAATTAGTACAATTTAAGGTAGTATTCACACTTGCCAAGCAAAAAGCGATCGCAACATAGAAAACATTCATCATTAACGCAGATATGGGGTTAGTAACCAGCCAAATCGGATCTTCAGTGTTGGTTGCTCAATACCCACTCAATAGCAAAACACCATTTTTCGTCACAACAGCCTTCTAATGGAGCGTTGTTGCTGGAGTGCTAATCGGTATAATAGCCTGGATATTCTTTAAAAATTCGCAGCTAATCACTCTTGCCTTAGCGTCCTTTGCGGTTCGATATCCTAAACCATGTCCACTCAACCTATAATCCAAAGCATATATACCGATGGCGCTTGTACCGGGAACCCTGGCCCTGGCGGTTGGGGAGTTGTCGTCTACTTCAGCGATGGCTCAATTCACGAAATGGGCGATGCATCCCCTCATAGCACCAATAATAAAATGGAAATGCAAGCTGCGATCGCAGCCCTCCAATTCCTGCAAACATCTCAACAAGCTGAACCAATTACGCTCCATACCGATAGTGAATACCTGATTAACTGCGTTACTAAGTGGGTGAAAGGCTGGAAAAAGAAAGGCTGGAAAAAGTCAGATGGTAAACCCGTCCAAAACCAAGAGCTTTTGGAAACTCTTGATGAACTCAATACCCAACAGGTAAAATGGCAACACGTCCGGGGACATTCTGGTAACATAGGTAACGAACGTTGTGATGCGATCGCTCGCAGCTATGCTAGTGGCAAAATCCCTTCCCTACAACAACTAACTCCTGCAAATTTTTATCAATCTTTACCTTCCAGAAATGAACTAAATGTAGCAAAAGTAGCTGATTATGAAAAAAACTCTCGAATAATTAACCAAAGTCCGCAAGAAATCAGTACTTCTGCACCAGAAATAACCATTATGGAACCATCAACTGGGCCAACTGCGGCCACAACCGATGAAAAACCGCCAGAAATTAGGGTTTCGCAACTCCGCAGCTTGGTCGAAACTCTGCGTATCGCTGATGAAATTTCAGAAAAAGGCTACTTAATCACCAGTTCTGAGTTAGCAGACTTGATGGATGTCCACGCCAGCGCTGTTACCAGTCGGGGAGATCAATGGCGCTGGCGAAACTGGATAGTGTCACGGGTTCGCCGTGAAGGAAATCAAATTCTTTGGGAACTGGAACGCGGGGATCGAGTAGGAGGTGAAGAGGAGTAGGAGTAGGGAATGGGGACTGGGACTAGGGAGACAAAAGAGACAAGATGGGGAATTTTTTCAATATCCAATTCCCAATTCCCGACTATATTATATATTTGCGTCCTCGCCACTCGCGTGGCTTGCGGAACGCAGATAAGAAGATTCGCAGCACAGCTAAGGGATCGGCTAAAGGGGAAAGCCAGAATAACCAACCGCCTTTAGCACTTTTGCGATCGTAAGAGGGTGCGATCGCAATTAGCATCGCAAAGCGAATCACCACCAAGAATAAATTCAGTCCCAATAAAAGGAGTGGGGGAGTGGGTGGAGACGCGATTAATCGCGTCTGTAGCAAGGATGAGAATGGGGGAGAAATCAATAAAAAAGTGAGGACAATTAAAAGGGGTAGACCTTGAACAGATGTGAGTAGCCATAAATCTCCCCACAACTGCGAACGAGAAGTTGCATCTTTGAGGTCGAGACTGCGCCCCCACTCCTTCCACGTCTCCATTGCCCCTTCATACATCCGTACCTTCAGCACCTTTCCCCCATCTAAAAATCCCACCTTATACCCAAGAGTTGCAATATTTCGTGCCAATGTGACATCATCACAAAAAGAACTACTAGCACTGCTATAGCCACCCACAGCAGCTAAAACAGAGCGACGACACAAAAAACACTGTCCATTTGCCATCACCCGTTCAGGCTGCTCTGCATTGATCCCAGCAGGGTCAAATCGGTAAAGCAGAGTCATCAACAAAGCTGGTTGTAGCCAGCACTCCCCTGGATATTTAAGGATAAACTGAGGTGAAAGGGAAACTAAGTCATAACCTTGTGCTTCGGCTGTTTTTACTAAACCAGCAACCAAACCAGGATGTGGTTGAATATCAGCATCTAGTCCCAGAAACCACTGACTACCTTCAGAACTATATAGAAAACCGTTATGCAACGCCCAAGGCCGCCCCACCCAACCAGAGGGTAAGGGATCGTCTGTCATCACGCGAAAGCGCGGATCTTTTTGCTGTATCGCTTTTACTAAGTCGGGTGTCCCATCATTGGAATTGCTGTCTACAACAATAATTTCCCGAACTTCATAACTTTGCTGACTTAAACCAGCCAACAGAGGGCTAATACGAAGCGCCTCGTTCAATGTGGGAACAACGACGCTAACCCTACCTAAAAGCTCTGGTGTCGGCTGTTGCGGTTCTATTGGGGGCAGCCGTCTTGGCCCCTTTAGCAGACGCGAAAACAGAATTGCCGTTGCTGGTACTTGGATAAGTAGCAATAAAAGTGATATGGCACTTTCTACTATCAAAGCGTTGTCTACTGTTGTCAAAATACTTATCAATTAAAAGTGCGACTATACAAAATAAATGGGCATTGGGCATGGGTATGGGGCATTGGTTATTCCCCTCCCTAGTCCCCAGTCCCCAATCCCCAATATCTAGACTATTTCAAGGCAACTTCAACCTTTGCTACTGATACTTCTTTGCTTATTGGTTCAACAGCAACTTGAGTAGGTTTGGTTGAACTCCTTAACCACAGCGCCACGGCGGGAACCACACCAAGAAATAAGCCGAGTAATACAGGAATAGAGAACCCAGCTGCCAAACTTAGTCCGGCGGCGAAGGCAAAATTAGTTAAATAAACGACCAAGGGTAGATTAAGTTGCGATCGCTCTAATTTAATCGATGTATTTCTCCACAACAAGCCTGCCACACTCATAAACAGGGCGCTAGTGCCAAACCAACCTGCATAGTTCTGGTAAGGTGTCCCAAAGAAAGCCCCTGGTTGTTCCCAATACCAAAAAGGCAGAGAAGTTTGACTCATAGCTGGCTCAAGGGCAAAATCCCAGCAAGTGAAGAGTAAAGCACCAACGGCTATAGCTGCAATATGGCGACCCCAACTGGGTTTTTGAGCCACTTGCAAACCAGTTCTCGCAATTAAATAAGACGACAGCCCAACATAGAACCAAGACAAAGGAATTGTGAAAGGAACTAGCCCCGCAATCTTATAACCCAAGCCACTCAAGTAGCTATAATCACCAAATGGAAAACCTGTGCTGGTTCCCAGTAGTTCACTTCCCAAAGAGATAAACATAGCCGGCAGCATAAATGCTAGCCAAGTTCCCAATCCTAGCGTCCGGTAGGCATAAATAGAGACAGCTATTGTCCCTAAAATGATATCAACTACACCACCGCCAGCCATACTTAACTGTACGGCAGTTTCTCCAACCTGCGATAAGTTGAAAATTATTTCGGCATTAGGTACGACCAGTAGCATCCCTACCAGTCCAAAGGCTTTTGACACGATATGACCAATCAGGCATACGCGTTCAGCTATAACAAGTTGTCTCATGATAATTCCTTAACAAGATGTGACACGCGGCTACTCAGCTGCTAACAGTTTACAAATGTTTAACAACATATTTAAATACTTTGTGCCGCAATTTTCTACAAACTTGTTTGACTTTCTTGGGAAGAGCATAAGAGGATGTTTGATTGAAGCTATAAGAAATATGATGATAAACCTACTAGTGTAAGCTATATACTCAAAATCTATATGATTTCATCTGCAAAAACTTCTGGTTTGTTATCCCACTGATACCCCTATGGTGAAAAACTCCTTTCATCCAAGCATCTTCACTTGAGGAAAGATAACAATCATAGATTAACCAAGTCTGAAAGTAAAATAAAGTGTTTAGCTAAATCTGATAGAAGCCCCACATTCCAACCGTTCGAGGAGCATTACATTTACGGAGCAGGCGATCGCAGGAGAAGGTGCGTTTGGTAAGTGTGAAGAATGACACATTCATGCCAGTAAATCACACCAGGGGCTAGGAATCATACCGTAATCTAGAAGTTGTCGATGAATAATTTCTAACTTAATGACTAACAGACGGCAATTTTTAAAAGGGGTGGCAGCACTTTCTAGCTTATCTTTAGCTGGTTGTGGCTGGAGGCTGGCTGAAGTCCGCGCTAATTCTAATACTTCTAGTCAGCGTGACCAACTTTATATTTTTACCTGGACACAATATACTGACCAAAAATTACTGAGAACTTTCAATATCCAAACCGGCATGAAAGTGCTAGCGGATGTGTATGATTCCAATGATGTCATGCTGGCTAAGTTGCAAGCTGGAGGTGGTGGTACTTACAGCATCATCTACCCATCCGATTACATGGTGCAGAAGATGGTAAACAAAGGTTTGTTAATAGAAATAAATCACGATCGCTTAATCGGTTTAGAGAATTTATTCCCCCGGTTCCAGAATCCTAGTTATGACCCCAATAACCGTTACAGTATCCCTTTTAACTGGGGGACAACAGGTTTCCTGTACAATTCCGAAAAAATCAAAGATGTACCACAAGACTGGGATTACCTTTGGCAGAATCAAGAGGAACTTAATCAGAGAATGACCTTGCTTAATGATGTTCGAGAGGTGATGGGTGCGACGTTACGGATGCTAGGTTATTCTTACAACTCCAAAAATGAACAAGAAATCAAACAAGCTTATGAAAAGTTGAAGGTGTTAAAACCTGCCATCGCCCGTTTTGACACCGATGCTTGGCAAAATCAAATTCTAGCAGGAGATTTACTATTGGCAATGTGTTATTCAGCAGATGCAGTGAAAATCTCTCAAGAAAACCCTAAACTCAAATATGTGATTCCTCGCAGTGGTTCTTCATTATGGACAGATACTATTGTAATTCCCAAAGCTTCTCCGAATTTAGATGGAGCCTATGCTTGGATTAACATGATTTTGCAACCAGAAATAGCCGCTCAAATCAGTAAACGTCTGAGTGTTTCTACACCTAATAGGGCGGGATTTGAGCAATTGCCAAAAATCATCCAAAACAATGGTAATTTATTTCCCTCAGAGTCGCTTTTAGCAAATTGCGAACGAGTTACTCCTGTAGGAGACTTTGAAGAGGTTTACGATCGCTATTGGACTCAACTAACTAGCAGCTAAAATAGTTAGGAGTTAGGAGTTAGGAGTGAGAAATTACAAGTGATGAATGTTGAAAAAAATGATATTTTCCAAGTAGAAGAATTGCATTCCCTGCCAGGGAAGTGGCTGCAACCTTTGATATTACTTGCACCATCGGGGATTTGGTTATTACTTTTGTTGGTGTTGCCAACTTTGATAATTTTCGAGTTAAGTTTAGTTGCAGATATCCGGCCGGGAGATTTGGTTAACCCTAACGGATTTCAAAACTACATCCGAATATTCGATCCGCTTTATGTACAAGTGATTGTGCGATCGCTATTTTTTGCGTTTGGCACCACCATAATTTGTTTAATTTTTGGCTTCCCCGTCGCCTATTGGATTGCTCAAATAGCGCCGCAACGTTGGCGAAATTTGCTGCTATTAGGCTTTGTTTTGCCTTTGTGGACTTCCTCGTTACTTCGTTCATACGCTTGGATTACAATTCTTCGTCCTACTGGTTTATTGAACGGTTTACTCAGCACTTTCGGTTTGCCTACTTTGCAATTACTTAATCAGAGTCAAGCTGTATTTATTGGTATGAGTTATAGCTTGTTACCCTATATGGTTTTGATTTTATATGCTTCTCTCGAAAAACTAGATAAGCGGTTGCTAGAAGCGGCTGCTGATTTAGGTGCAAATCCAGTGGAAACTTTTTGCCAAGTAACCGTACCGCAAATTTTGCCTGGAATTGCGGCTGCTTCTATGCTTGTATTCATCACAGGCTTGGGGGATTTTGTCGATCCAGAATTACTTGGTGGTGCTTCTAGTATGACAGCGGCGCGGTTAATTTATAACCAGTTTCTGGGAGCAACCCAAAATTGGGGATTTGGTTCAGCTTTAAGTATGACGTTAATTTTGCTTGTTAGTATTGCGATCGCACTTTTAATTAAGTTTGGCGAACCTGAACCCAAACGCTAACTTTTCGTCACTCATTTATAATAAGGGCATCAAACGCCAGCGAGACAACGGTTATGCTCTCACCCGATCTCAAAAATGCGTTACCAACGACTGATGAACTCCCATGTTCAGACGATACACCAGTGGATAACGAAGACCAAAACTTTTTGCCCAACATTTTATTATTCTTACTCAACTCCATTTGGGCAAATCGCCTAGATTGGTACTTCGGAGTAGATATGGGAGTATATCACACCACGGGAGTAAATCCCAGAGTACCTGTAGTGCCAGATGCTTTTTTAAGTGTGGGAGTAGAGCGCAAAAAGGGTGGCAAATCACGCAACAGTTATGCGGTTTGGGAAGAAAATGGGATAGTTCCAATATTCACATTAGAAATGGTATCCCACACCCCCGGAGGTGAATATGAAGAGAAGCTAGATATATACAGAAAACTGGGTGTATTGTACTACGTAATTTATAACCCTGAATTTTGGCGACGCGACCAACATCAACCCTTTGAAGTGTATAAGTTGATAGATGGAAATTACCAACTACAAATAGGTGAACCTTATTTGATGCCAGAGGTTGGGTTAGGTATTGGGCGACACCAAGCTGTAATTGCCGGGATACAACAGGAATTTTTATGTTGGTATGATGAGCAAGGAAATCGTTATTTTACAGATGCAGAACAAGCACAACAGGAGCGACAAAGGGCTGAACAGTTAGCGCAGTATTTACGTTCTCTAGGTGTAGATCCAAATAATCTACCTGGTAATTAAGGCGATCGCGTCCCAAGGGTTGATACACTTTATCGGTACGCTATGCCTCTCTCCCCACTCTCGCATCACTTAACTTAAAGTCTCACAGATAACTTACCGATAGCACCCAACTAAAATTAATCTTAATTTTAATGATTTGTCATCATGAGAAAATGATTTAAATCATCTGCATTACTGTTCATTAGACCCTTAATTGTAGAAAGAAACTCATTTTCTAAATAAGGCTTGGTTAAATAAGCCTTTGCGCCCAATTCTTGGGCAAGTTGGCGATGTTTTTCAGCACTGCGAGAAGTGAGAATTACTACAGGTATTTTTGCTAATTTGGGGTATTGACGGAAATTGCCTAACAACTCAAAACCATTCATTCGTGGCATCTCTAAATCGGAGACGACGACTTGAATTTCTGGATGTAACTGCAACTTTTCTAGAGCTTCTACACCATTTTGAGCTTGTATTACTTGATAGCCAGATTTTTGTAGAGTGAGAGAGATAGTTTGGCGCAGACTAATCGCGTCATCTACTACTAAAACAACTTTTGGTGATTTATTCTCTGACTCTTGAGAATAACTGGGTTCAGTTTCTATAGTTGTTGTGGAAGTAGATGCAGCAAGTAATGGTGTAGATGCAAAAGTGTCTCCCGATATCGCCAAGGCTTTTTTATTTGAGGGAGAAGCAATTGGTCGCGCCATGATATCAAGTGTTGTTTGTTGGAGCCTGTTAGACTCTACCAGCAGGGAAGCATCAATCACTAAGATGAGATTACCATTGGGTAAACTACTACAACCATAAATATATTTTGGCTGTGCGATCGCATTTCCTAAAGGTCTGATTACCAGTTCTTGTTCACCAATGATTTGGTCAACTTCCAAAGCAAACATTCCTTGATTTCGTCGGAGCAAAAGCACCGGATTTTTCGCTATGCTTGGGTCGTCAGTATTTGATGTGTTGTATGGAGCAGAACTATTCAAGAATGAGTCATTATAATTAATCAATTTTGAAAGTTGACGGAGGCTAACCATAGTCTCATCATTGTCTGTGTTCCAATGCAAGACTTTTTGCCCTTCAATTTCTTTAATCTGCTGCTCGGAGGGAATCAATATTTTTTCGATACTGTCCAAAAGAAGGGCATAAATAACACCTTTGGCTTGAACTAGCATTAATTTTTCTGTAGTCATAGAAAAAGGAATTTTGAGCATGAATATTGTTCCTTGGTTGGGTAAGGATTGTACTGAAATTGAGCCATTAAGTGCATTCATCTGAGTCCGAACAATATCCAACCCCATACCGCGCCCAGAGATTTCAGTCACTTTATTAGCAGTAGAAAATCCAGGTGAAAATATCATATCTAAAAGTTCAGGTTCGGCCAGATTAGAAGCATAACTTTTGGTTTTTTCTTCAGTTTGTATGGGATAGAATTCAGCAGCTTTTCTGCGAATTCTTTCTAAATTCAATCCCTGACCATCATCCCGAACTTCGATAACAGTTTGGCTACCCTGATGATAAGCACGGATTTCGATTAACCCTTGTTCTGGTTTACCAAGCTCCCGGCGAAGTTGCGGAGCTTCAATCCCGTGGTCAAAAGCATTACGTACTAAATGTAACAAGGGATCGTACAGCTTTTCTGCGATCGCTTTATCTACTAGTACTTCAGTACCAGTTAGCTTCAATTCTACAAGTTTGGCATAAACATTCCCAAACTTATTTACCATGTGGGGGAAACGATTTAAGATATTACCCAAAGGCAACATTCGTGCTTCTACTAAGCTCTCTATAATATTAAGAGTTAAATTCTCTTGTTTGTTACTAATTTGAGCAGCTTGCGTCACGAGCAATTCAAGAGATTCTGTAGTTTCTTGTAGTTGCAGTGTCTCTTCTATTGCTTCATGCAATGTCATGTGAAATTCTGTATATACATCCATTTCTAAAGAGTCAAATTTTACCGCAAAATTTTGCGTTTGTTGTGAGGCAATATTTGGTATTTGTAATGGTAAATCCCGTAATTCATTTAAAGTTATTTGATGTCTAGTGATTTGCCGGATTAATTGCTCAATGATTTCTTGGACTTGTTCATCTTGCAAACTACGCCGTTTTTGATAAATTAGCAATTCTCCAGCTAGATAATTTAGATGTTGCAGCCTCTCTGTATCTACTCGAATAAATGAAGGCTGACGAAAATTTTTAGTTTGAACATACTGTGATTTATCTTCTATTTCTTTGTTTATTTGTGTAGCTAAATCAGGCATGACTTCAATAGCTGTTTCAGGAACATCTATAGCTACCTGCTCATTGATAGTTAATAAATCAAGCTTTTCTGGAGAATGTTCAGTTTGAGTAGTAACCACTTCTTCTGTAAAATTTTGGCTCGCTTCTTCTCCCCATATTGCCTCTAGGAGGTTATCAGTTGTTTGAGAAGAGACAGATTGGGGTATTTCTTTAATAGCTAACAGTGATTGTAACCTGGGACTATCAAGCCAATTTATCTCTTTACTAGTAACAGGAGGATAATTTTTATATTCTTTCGCTAATATATGAATTCGGTTCTGTAATATTTTTATTGCTGCAAGATAACGATCAACTTTTTTGATAGAATACTTGAATTTTGTTACTGCAAATAAGATAATCAACACGATCCCATTTCGATAAATATAAAGACTTTTGCTATCCTCCTCATCTTGGATATAATCAAGAAAGTTTTTCAGCCAATTTTCAATATAATCAAGTAAATCATCTCTTTCTAAGCTAGGAATTAGTAAGTCCAAATGAAGGTCTTTCTCTGGTATTTGGATCTCGTGATTAAACCAGCCAAAAATGTAGCGAATTACTTTTAAATAAAATTTGGCAGTTATTGGCTTTACAGATTCGTTTTTATTATTATCAGATGTAGTAAGAAACTGGTAAAATTGTTCTTCATCGAATGTATCAGTAGATAAATTATTTTGCCATTCTCCAGATAACTCATTATTTGCGACTATCGTCAGTTTTCGTAAAGCTGGAGAAGTTTCTCCGCCAGATGTGCGATCGCCTTCTAATACCAATTTTTGTGATTGCTGTAAATCTGCAAGGGCAATTTCTGCAATTTGGTGTACCTGAGTGGGATTTGCTTGCAGGGCTAACAGAATTGTTTGAGAAATTTCTCCTAATCCAGGTAAGTTTAGAGATTCTGCTAAACCAAGAAAAACTTCAGCTTGAGAGTGTAATAATTCGATAAAATCGTCCTTATTTGGGGGATTGTTAACAGCTTCAGCAATACTATTTAGACGTTGTTTTACTCCAACTTCAAAAACCGATTGCACAATATCAAACCCCAATTCTTCAGAAGTGGGAATATGAGCCTCATCACCAAATGCATCACCTAGCTTTTCTTGTAATTGTGCAAACACTGAAGTTGTTCGATGAAGTAGTTCTTCATCATTAACAGTACTGCCTATTAGCTCAGTATTTAATGCTATGCTAAGACACTCATAAGCTTGTAGTAGAAGTGTTTGTAATTCAGCATCAACTTCTACTTTAGGATTATATAGAGCCTTGAATACATCTTCTAAAAAATGGGCTATCATCTTAATTACTTCTAGCCCAACATTAGCAGCACCACCTTTAAGCGTATGAGTAGCCCGCATTAAATTATGAACTTTGGCAATACTATAGTCTTCTGATAAACTAAATAGTTCTTGCTCAATAATTTGTATTAATTCCGGGGCTTCAGCTAGAAAATAGATGTATCCTTGTTCGCGAATTGCAGCGTCGGTAATCATAGTTTAGAGTTAGGGGTTGGGAGTTGGGAGTTAAGGGTTAGGAGTTGGGAGTTAGGAGTTGATCGACCAATTGATTTTTCAGTTGTCTTGACTATTCAACTCAAAATCAGAATGATTTCGTCTGCATAGCTTATCAAACAAATACTTTTTCTCCATAATTTATATCTCCTAACTCCTAACTCCTAACTATTTTTCATTTGACTTTAAACTTGCTAGCAGTTGTTAATAAATCTTGCGCCATCCCTGATAAATCTTGAAATACAGTGGCAATTTCTTGAGACTCAGCAAAAGTCTTATTAGCAATTCCTGCTACATCTTGCATTGATTTTGTGACTGTTACAGATTGCGTCATTTGCTTTTGAGTCGCTGCGGTAATTCGCTCAATTAGTTGACTAATTTCGGCAGTTGCAGAAACGATCGCATTTAAGTTTTGGCGAGTATCACTAACTAGATTTGTGCCTTCTACTACCTGCTGAATACCAGTTTCCATCGCTACTGCAACTTCTCCGGTTTCTGCTTGAATATCCTGGACTAATTTTTCTATTTCGATGGTTGCTGCTGCTGACTGGCGAGATAAAGAACGGACTTCATCAGCTACAACTGCAAAGCCTTTGCCATATTCACCGGCACGGGTGGCTTCAATGGCTGCATTCAAAGCCAGCACGTTTGTCTGTGTGGCAAAATTACCAATCAAATTCACCACTTTGGAGATTTTTTGCGAAGATTCACTGAGGCGTTTAATCTTTTTACTGGTTTGAGCAACGGTTTCGCGAATTCCTTGGATAGCTTGTACAGTCAGATTCATCGCGGTATCACCAGACTCTACAGTTTGATTAGCCTGTTTTACTGCTAGTTGCACTAACTCAGCATTCGCTACCACAGCTTGAGTAGAGTCCACCATCTGTTGAATTTCACCTAATGCTGCGGTAATTTCCTCAGATTGTTGTTGCGCCAGATTAGTCAGTCCCGCTAGTGAAGACTCGCTATTGGTAGAAGTTTGGGCAACTTGTTGAGCAGCCCCTTGTACTTGAAGAACTATTTGCCGCAGTGCTTGCAGAGTATTATTATAAGCATCGGCGATTGTACCTAGTTCGTCTTCTGTAATGGGTGCCCGTACTGTTAAGTCACCGTTGAGTGCAGGTCTAAGGGCTGTTAGGAGTTGAATAGATCGTTGTTGTAGTAACTCCTTGGCTGCCTTTTCTCGTGCTGCTGCTTCTGATAATTTTGCTGACTGTGCCTGTACTTGTTGCAAATATTCGGTATGTTGTAATGCCAATCCTAATTGATTGCCAATGCGTGCTAACAAGGTGACTTCTGATTCTTCCCAATCACGAGTTTCAGAGTTTTGATAAGCTGCCAGCAATCCCCACAATTGCTCCCCAGCAAATACAGGAACAATTACATAAGCTTTGACTTCAAATTGCTCTAAAATTTCAATATGGCAAGGAGAATGACCTACCTGATAGATGTCATTTACAACAAAGCTTTCAGCCTGAGTATATCGACCTCCTTGAGTTTCTTGCAAGTGGGTATCTTCCCAGACAGTTTTGATATCGGGGCCTACTAGTTTTACCCAAGTATGACCTACTGATTCTGCGACAAATTCGCCTGTCCAATCAGGATTGAAGCGGTAGACGGCGACGCGATCGCACCGCAGTAATTGCCGTACTTCTTGAGTGGTTGTTTTAAAGATTTCTTCTACATCTAAAGATTGGCGGATGCGGTTACTAATCTTGGTGACAGCTTTCTCTTGTTCTGCTATCTGAGATAGTTTTTCAGATTTCAACTGCACTAATTCCAAATAATCTATCTGTGATTTAGCTAGGCTAAATTGCAAGCTAGTCTGAACCAAAAAGTTCACTTCCCAGGTTTGCCATTCACGAGGGCTAGAATTTTGATAAGCTGCCAGCAATCCCCACAGTTTATCCCCGAAGAATATAGGAACAATCATGTAAGCTTTGGCTTCAAACTGCTCTAAAATCTCAATATGACAGGGAGCAAGCCCTACTTTATAGATATCATTAACGATAAAGTTTTCACCTCTGACATATCTACCTCCCTTCGTTTCTTGCAAGTAGGTATCATCCAAAACGGTTTTAATATCAGGGCCTACGAGTTTTGTCCAACCACTACCCACAGACTCAGCCATAAATACGCCACCCCAGTCAGGGTTAAAGCGATAGACTGCGACGCGATCGCATCGTAGTGATTGACGCACTTCTTGAGTGGTTGTTTTGAAGATGCTATCTACATCTAAAGATTGCCGGATGCGGCCTACTATCTTAGTGAAAGCTTTTTCTTGTTCAACTATTTGAGCTAGTTGTTCAGATTTCTCATGCATTTGGTTGAGATATTCGCCTTGTGAGATAGCCACACCAAATTGCAGCCCAATTTGAGTCACAAAGCTTTCTTCCCAAGGTTGCCAATCACGAGGCCCAGAATTTTGATAAGCTCCCAGCAAACCCCATAATTTCTCTCCAGAAAATATGGGGGCAATGATGTAAGCTTTCATTTCATACTGCTCTAAAATGTCAATGTGGCATTGAGCATGACCCATTTTATAGATGTCTTTGGCCACATAGCTTTCACCCTTGGCGTAACGTCCTCCTTTGGTGTCTTGTAAATGGGTATCTTCCCATACCATATAAAAATCAGGGCTGACCATTTTTATCCAGCCATTACCCACAGACTCAGCGACAAACTCGCCACTCCAGTCAGCGTTGAAGCGATAAACGCCGACGCGATCGCATTTTAGTAATTGACGTACTTCTTGAGTAGTTGTTTGAAAAATCTTATCGATACTTGATGCTCGGAGAATTTTGTCGATGACTTTAGCTACCGATTTTTTTGCGAGTATTCGCTGTTGTTCTTCTCTTTTGAATTCAAAACTTTGCAATTTGTAGATCAGTTCTGTTGTAATTTGGGATAGGAGACTAATTTCTACTTCTTGCCACTGCCGTGTTGAGTAGCAATTATTTACTGCCAGTAATCCCCAGACTTTACCTTCTACTACTATCGGTAAACTCAAACTAGCTTTAATTTGAAATTTATCTAGCAGTTGCTTTTGATAAGGGGTAAGTTGAATCTGATTGATATCATCAATAACTACAGCTTCTATATAGTCTTGATTGGTATATAAGCCAAAAATAATTCCGGGAATATTTTCGCCGAGAGTCGGTGTCCAGCCTAGTGTTCTAGATTCCGCTAAAACATTACCTGAATCAAGGGAAGTAAACTGATAAATTAAGGCGCGATCGCAACCAATCTTTTCTCTAATCTGCGCTACAGTAATTTTGAGTAGTGTATCAATGTCTGGGGCTTGGCGCATGTGAGTTGCGATGTCTTGCAACTGTCGTCTCCAAGTTTTAAATTCTTGAGCGATCGCATTTAACAAAGATATTTCATTGCTAGCAATATTTGCTATATTAGCGTTTCCATTCATATTTTCTATTTCAGGCATTAGATGCTCATTCTCATGGCTATTGTTATATAGAAATGTCATTGAATTAACCTCAAATTTGTTATTGGTAACAGTTGGATATTTGACAATTACAGATGAACTATTATTTGGTTGTCAAGGATTAGAAAGTGCCAAAATACTATACCTAATCACTCAGTATTAAAAGTTCAATTATGATTTTTCCACATAGGAGCTTGGATAATCGTAATCGCATCCAAACTGAAAATCATATCCTCGGAATCATTAATAAAGTATCCCTGCAAGAAAGGTGATATTTTAGGATAAAATAATTCGGCACTTGGGGGTTTCATTTGCTGAGTGTCCAGCCCTTCAATATCTATAAGTTCTCTGACCAAAAGTCCCAAATACTTACCATTGTTTTCCAAAACAATCGCCATCATTTTTGAAAGTAAATTTGCTCCTTGCGAAATTGGAGGATAACCTAACATTGCTTCTAAGTCTACTAACCAAAGCATCTCACCGCGCCAGTTATAGATACCCAAGACGCAGCTAGGCATCTGAGGAACGCCACATATTTCTGGTAATGATACTTGCAAAACTTCTGTGATGTGTTGTAACGAAATTACGGCTGTATCCCTGACTCCCAAATTAAAACTTAAAAACTTTTCCTTGGTTTCCAAAGTTATCGATCCTTTGTCCTTGATGATTTATCTTTAGCCACTATTTACAGTTATGCTTTAATCTGATGGTGATTCTAAGAAACAGTGACTTTTTTGAGTATTTATCTACTAATTTACTACTTATTAATTAGTTGCTTTACAATTACTACTAATTCGTCTCTGTCAATTGGTTTTGACAGATAACCTTCAGCACCCAACATATTACCCCAAATTTTATCTACATCGCTATTTTTTGTAGAACAGAAAACCACAGGTATTTTGCTAGTGATGGGGTTATTTTTTAGCTCTCGACAAATCTCAAAGCCACTTTTACCTGGCAAGATTACATCGAGAAATATTAGGTCTGGCTTATTTTTATCTATTTTGTCTTGAGCCTCTTCACTGCTTGTGGCGCTAATCACAGAATAACCTGCCTGTTGTAAGTAACGGCTGATTATCTCCATATCTGTTAAGCCATCTTCAACAACTAAAACAGTATTCATGGTAATTACCCTTTATTTTTTAAGAATGTAAACAAATTAGATATACAAATCCTAACTGATTACTGAACAAAGACATAGAAAAGACTAGAGACTAGACCTTAACGCCTTTTTTATAACCAATATTTATTTCACAATTCAAATAGAATTGCTATAAATACAAAAAATTGTATTTGTCTAATTTTGATTCAATCTTTATGTATTAACCTCAGAAGAAGTACGTAATGAAGAGAGCCTAATATATATATTTGTGAATACAAAATGATTTTACCAATAAATAATAAAGGAATTATTCGTTATAATTCAGGAGTAATTTTGTAGCATTAGTGGATGAATAGGTATATTCTATATATCCACTAAATAAATATTTGATTAGTTGCAAAAAATTAGGTAGCTTTAAGACTGCTACCTAATTTTTTCTGAATTATGATTTCTTATTTATTACCCCAGTAATTTTATGTTTATTGAGGCGGCAAACATACCTTGCAAGGACTTTTTATGGCTGTTTGTGACAGGAGGTTAATGCTGAGAAATTAAATTTTCAAGCTCATCAGATTCGCTGATGATTAATTTCAATAAAAATGATTAATTCTCCCTAATTACATACAAGAGAAGTTCGCGTTTCTAAGCATGGCTTCCTCCTGCCTCCTGCCTCCTGCCTCCTGCCTCCTGAAAAACATCGACCTTAGCTTTGCTCTTCTCAATGGGGACACTCGATGTAGGTAAATACTTACGTATTATACTCATTACCTTGTCAGCCACTACGGGTTTAGTAATAAAATCTGTAGAACCGACTACCTTCGCACGAACTCGATCTAAAAGGCCATCACTGCCTGTTAATATAATCACTGGTGTATTGGCAAAGGCAGATATTCGCCGCAGTTGAGTACAGATTTCGTAACCACTAGCGACTGGCATAATTAAATCTAAGAAAATCAGGTCTGGTTTATCTTGAATAAGGGTTGGGAGAGCTTGTACAGCATCTTGAATCTTCATAAACCTTAATCCATTGGAAGTGATAATATCCTCTAGCATTTTACAGACTTGAGGGCTATCATCCACACAGGCTACTAGTGGAGCATTTGATTTCTTTGGTTGTGCAGTGACAGGCTTATTATTGACCTCAGTCACGACTAAAGGCACTAAGGGCGTGTCGAGTACTTCCACCAATTCGATGATTCCTTTAAGGATATAGGGAAGCAACGAACGGGTGAGCGGTAGCACACTTTGCTTCATTTTCACGGCTAAATCTCGCAAAGTCAATTTGCCGTTGATTAAACTCACAAAGTTTTTGTAGACAGACGGACTTACCATCTGCTGGAGTTGTTCTGGTCGCCGCAGAACTGGTGCTAAGTCAGGAGAAAAATTTGCTAACCCAGCTTCTGACCAAGTTTTCCAAGAGTCTTGCATGTGCCTTACAGACATTTCTGCACTCGTGAAGCTTATTGGTGTTTCTAAGATAACTTCTTGGCTGCGATTGCAACTTATAGAAGCAAAATTTCCTTGTAGAGCTAGGTCAAATAATAGTTCAGCTATGGTGTTTTCGGCAATACACTGAATCTGTTCTCTCTGAATTTTCTGTTTTTTATGAAAGATTTCTAGAAGACGGTAATCCCAGTAATCCATTGATACGTCTTGCGAACGTAACAGCAATTTATCAACCTCAATCTGAGGACAATTTTGAGCCATCTGTCTACGCCAACGTCGGAAGGGATGAGTTCCACCTGTTGCCCAAACTATCCGTCCTAGTCGATAGTAAAAAGTCCATTGGCTACCTTTTGAACTTTTAATATTTAATTTGCCATTATATTGTAATTGAGTACAAGTTTTAAATTCATTAACCAGATTATTTGAAAGAAGAAGTTCCGAGTGGGTCATACTTTGTTCCTTGGATTAAAAAGCCAGTTATTGAATAAACCAACACCTAGCTATATAGTGGTCAGCAGACACCTCAAAAAGTGGAAATACATTTGATATATAGCAGTTTAAATCAAGTTTATTAAAATCAAGAGCGATCGGAAAAGAGCAAATATCTTGCTAGTCCATAAGTCCTATAGAATAGAGTTTATTATCAATAGGCTTTATAACTCAAATATATTGCTATAGTCCACATCATTTAAGATGCATTCAGTATTGATACATTATTTTAATAACTTCCATACGGAATCATATCCGTATAAGTTCTGAATTTTTGTTTACAAAAAGATTAGCAGTCTCTAGATATTTTTGCTTTAGTTATTGAATGTTAACAATATTTATCTAAGTATACCTTTATTAATACACACCAATTGTAGTGAGCTTTCTAGGGAATCTTATACTTAAAAAAGGTGTGCTACTCAGGCAAGTAGCAGCCACCTATAGAGTATTTATTGAAGAAAACTTCTTTAAGGTTGATTGTGGTTTTGATAGCTCATAACAGCTGCTCTAAGATTACTTTGGTGTTCTGAAAGAAGCCGATCGCCCTCGTCTTTTTCCAAACTAGTCCAGTGCATCAATAGCGCTAGCTTAACCCATTTCCCACTGCGTTCTAATAAAAAACCAGCAGCTTCTCGACTTAAACCTGTGAGGTCTTGCAAAATTCGCAAAGCGCGATCGCGTAACTTTTGATTTGTTACTGCCACATCCACCATCCGATTGCCGTAAACCTTACCTAGTTTAACCATTACTCCAGTGGAAAGGATATTTAACGCTAACTTAGTGGCTGTACCAGCTTTCAGGCGAGTTGAGCCGGCGATGATTTCTGGCCCTGTCAATAGACGAATGTCAATATCGGCATCAAAGCTAACTTGTTCAGCCGGAACACAGGCGATAAAAATAGTACTGGCTCCCCGTTGACGAGCAGCATGAAGGGCACCGTGGACATAAGGCGTTGTGCCACCAGCAGTAATGCCGACGACGACATCTAGCTGGGTAATGTGTCGCCCAGCGATCGCAGCCTCGCCATCTTCAATGCTATCTTCTAAATCTTCCGAACTGCGTACCAGCGCACCCGCACCACCAGCAATAATCCCCTGTACTAACTCTGGGGGCGTACAAAAAGTAGGTGGACATTCAGCAGCATCTAATACCCCTAACCGACCACTTGTGCCTGCACCGATATAAAATAAGCGTCCCCCGTGGCGCAAACGCTCGGCGGTGGTATCAATTGCTTCAGCCAACTGAACTTTCGCCGCCGCAACAGCTGCGACTGCTTTTTGGTCTTCGCTATTAAACAGTTCTACTAATTCCAGAGAATTAAGCTGGTCTAAGTTAAGACTGTTAGAATTTACCATCTCGGTTAAAAGATGCCCGCGTTCTTGCAAGTTTGTCATTTGTCCTTTGTCCGTTGTCTTTTGTCCGTTGTCCTTTGTCATTAGTCAGTTAGCGACCAATGACCAATGACCAATGACCAATGACTAATGACTAATGACTAATTACAGCAATCCTTCCAATTTGCGACGCATCTTCTCTAATTCAGAATTAGATAATTCTGATTCTTCTAGTGGCTGTTGATTGAGAGGGAAGGTGTCTTCAACAGTATCCTCCTTCTGGGCATCCGCTTGCCAGTCAGTTTGTTCCACGTTCAGTTCTGGGGGAGTGACAACTAAATTGCTGTTTTCTGGGATGATTTCCCATTCATATCCAGCACTTTCACAAAATTCCTTGATTTCCTCAGCATCCATTGGCTCTGGTGTCGGTGCGGGAAAATCCTGAGCTTCCAGCATCAGGGCAAAGCGCGTCGCGTCGTCTTCTGACTCGAACATCAGAATTTTATTGCGTTCGCCCTCCCGAATCGTGTGAATCCCCTCATTTTCCGTTCGAGCATTAAAAATCAACACAAAAACACGCATTGGTGTAATCATCTGTCTTTTTTAAGTTCTATTCATATTAAAGTTCTAGGTTGTCCCTCTGCAAAAGTCAAAGGAACAATTTTCACTCTATTCAGATCAGATTTACCTGAAAACGCCAATATTATGAAGCATAAGTATTGGATGAAGCAAATACCGTAACTCAACTAATGGGGTCTTGGGTTTAGTTGGCGTATCCTGGAAATGGCATACTGAATCAATGTGTCAGTTAATGCTTGTGTGTGCCAGCGACATCCGGCAATTAATACAGTGAAAGCAAATGACTAAATCTCCCAATCAAGATACTCACTCTCCATGCCCTATCCGCAAGCGTCTGTGGTTGCTGGTGTTGAGGCGGGGTAGTATTGCTTTGGGCGGACTTTTACTGTTAGGAGTTATCGTTGGTATTTGGCGGTTGTGGACTTTTGTCCAAACAGAGTTAACACCCCTGGCACAACAAAGTCTGACTACTACACTCAATCGTCCGGTGAAACTGGGAAGAGTCACACAATTTTCCTTGATGGGAGTTCAGTTTGGGGCTTCATCTATCCCAGCTACACCCACAGATCCAGATCGGGCTACAGTCGAAACTGTAGAAGTGGGTTTTGACCTGTTACAACTAATTTTTAACCGCCATCTAAAGCTAGATGTTACCTTAGTCAATCCAGATATTTATATTGAACAGGATAAGCAAGAGCGCTGGGTTTCCACTAGCATCGCGTCGTCAGGTGAAGGCGGTGCCATTAAAACCGATTTGGATTACCTGCGGTTTCGCAATGCCAAGCTGGCGTTGATGCCGCAGAAGAGAGTAGAGGAGGCAGGGGAAGCAGGGGAAGCAGGGGAAGCAGGG
>NZ_NOLK01000397.1:0-1060 GCF_002245985.1 Nostoc sp. 'Peltigera membranacea cyanobiont' 232 | reverse complement strand
CTCCATTGCGAGTTAGATTAACAGATTTAGAAGATTTGACGCTTTTGGAGTTGCGGTCAGCGACAACAGTTCCTCAACGAACAAGAGATCGCGCCCACATAATTCGATTAAATGCCCAAGGATGGAATGTACCAGCGATAGCTAAAATTTTTGAGTGTCACGAACATACGGTACGAGCAACACTGAGGCGTTGGGAAAATAAGGGTTTGGGAGGATTGTGGGAAACTTCTGGGCGTGGAGCAAAGTCCAAATGGCTTGAGGCAGACTTAGCATATTTAGAGGATTGCTTAGAGTTAGAACCCCGTACTTATAACAGTTTGCAGTTATCAGAAAAATTGGCTCAAGACCGAAATGTGCAACTGAGTCCGTCTCGTCTGCGACGTTTACTCAAAAAAAAAGTGGAAATGGAAGCGCACCCGCCATACTCATAAGAGAAAACAAGACCCAGAAAAACGACGACAAAAGCTTGCAGACCTAGATACCCTAAAACAAGCGGCAGTAGAGGGTTATGTTGAGCTGAAATATCTTGATGAGTCTGGGTGTTGTCGTTGGAGTCCCGTTAGTTACACTTACAGTCGCATCGGTAGCCAAAAACAAATGGCACAAGTTGGTAGCCGTGGTGGTCGCATTAGTATTTTGGGTTTATGGCAACCCCAAGTCAGTTTTGAGTATGCCTTGGTTCAAGGTGGGTTCAAAACAAAACGCTACATTGAGGTTATGGATTGGGTTGCAGCTAAGGCACAAGACACTTTAGTTGAAACTGGTCGTATCAGTGTCATTGTTCACGACAATGGGTCTTTGCATACCAGCAAGAAAGCAAAACAAAAATGGCTTGAGTGGCAGTAAAAAGGACTATTTGTTTTCTTCTTACCACCCTATTGTTCCGAAATGAATCGGATCGAGGAAGAGTGGCATCAACTAAAAACTCATGAAATTGCTGGACAAATGTTTGACAATAACTACGATTTGGCTATGGCAATTATTGATGGCATGGAAGCCAGAAGCGTAAAGGGTGAATATGCCCTTGAGCGTCTTATATTTAATTGTGCCTAGCTACTTA
>NZ_NOLK01000396.1:0-1104 GCF_002245985.1 Nostoc sp. 'Peltigera membranacea cyanobiont' 232 | reverse complement strand
CCCTGCCTCTTATCAGTGGGTTTGCCATTGCAATGTCTGGGCGATCGCTCTGGTGTCTAAAATCCAGCGATCGCCTGGCAGAATACCTCGAACAAAATTTAGTAGTTTGTTTGGGGAAAAGTCGGTTGGTGCCGATTGTGCTTGCTGTAAATCCTGCCACTCTACATCGTAGACATGAGCCACCAAAAACCCGATTACCTGATTTTGCAGTTCGAGAACCAGAACCATTGGCTTTTCTGGTCGTGACTGCCGTTTCAAAAGCGGCGCATAACCAAGCAAATGTTCCAAGTCAACCACTCGCAGCATCTGTCCTTGCCAATTATAGAAACCTAAAATCCAACTTGGTAAGGCCGGGGCTGGGGAAATTTCTTGGCTAGCGAGATGAATAATGTCCTGTAATGAGTGGAATGGTAGTAATCCACTTCCTCGATCGCCCAAGGGAAAACGGAGAAATCTTTGCCGTTGTTCGCCTGATGTCAGCCCAGGAGCCAAGGTTGGGGTTGTTCCGGGCAACCCCAACTTATTAGCCAATATCTGGCTCATGCCTAGAAGAAGTACTTTGAGTGGTTCTTCGTTTGGTGCTACAGGCAAAACAGCCATGTGGCTAACAAAGTTTAACTCCGCCACTTGCTGATAAGACCACGGCACCGGACGCACAGTTTCTAAAGGAATATCGATTAAGGCAGGGGGCTTGTCCACAGGAATGCCACAAATTTCCCCAGTCCGCGTTTGAGTCAGAAGTAAGAAGCGCCCTGAAGTGTCAACCGCAGAGAGAACTTGATGCGCCTCTTGGGCTTGTACTTGCTGAATGAACTTTTGGCGCAAGTCCACAATTGTGATGGTTTGCGCTCCCAAATCAACCATCCCGATACCACTTTCAACCGTACTCCTAATAGGGGGACAAGCCATCACCTTGAGAACTGCACCAACTGGCAGGGCAAATAAATAGTCTGCGATCGCAAAAACAACGACTCGTAATGAGTCGCGCTCGCTCACAGCGCCAGATAATCGCTTAAACGGAAAGGGAGTGTTAAGCATAGGTCGGTCGGTGTTGAAAACTGTGGTTATGGCAGGGAGCAGAGGGGCAGGGGAGCAGAGGGGCAG
>NZ_NOLK01000395.1:0-1108 GCF_002245985.1 Nostoc sp. 'Peltigera membranacea cyanobiont' 232 | reverse complement strand
GAGCAGGGGAGCAGGGGACAATAATCAATCCCCAATCCCTAATCTTCGAGGTTATAGACACCGGCTGCGGTATTGCCCCACAAGAAATTGACTTGTTGTTTGAAGCTTTTGGGCAAACTGAAACTGGCAGGAAATCGCAACAGGGAACAGGATTAGGTTTAGCAATTAGCCGCAAATACGTGCAACTAATGGGGGGAGATATTAGCGTCACCAGCATTATTGGCGAGGGAAGTAAATTTGCTTTTGATATTCAAATTAGTCTAGCCGCAGCCAGCGAAATCCAGATCGAGCACATTAGACGACAAGTTCTGAGTTTAGCGCCTGCTCAAAAGGAATACCGCATTTTGGTGGTTGATGACTCCATAGACAGCCGTTTAGTGCTATTGAAAATTCTGACATCTATCGGCTTTGTAGTCCAGGAAGCGGCAAATGGTACCGAAGCGATCGCACTTTGGCAGAAATGGCAACCACAGCTGATTTTAATGGATATGCGGATGCCGATTATGGACGGCTACGAAGCCACACAAATTATTAAAGCTAGAGAAGAAACCTCAATCCCAAATTGTCAGACTATTATCATTGCCTTAACGGCTAACGCCTTTGAGGAGCAGCGAGAGGCAATGATTAAAGCAGGTTGTGATGATTATATTAACAAGCCTTTCCGCGAGGAACAATTATTAGAAAAATTGAGCGAATATTTAGGAGTTGAATATATTTATCAAGAAGATAAATATCAGATAACAAACTCAAAACAACGAATAACAGAATCAATCTTAAAGCTTGCAGATTTAGTGCCTATGGTATCTGAAATGTCCTCTGAATGGGTGAACCAGTTGTATACTGCCGCAGCCCAATGTAGCGATGACTTAATTTTAGAATTGATTGAGCAAATCCCTTCAGAAAATGCGGCGCTGCAAAATTTTATCAATAATTTAGCTCATGAATTTCAATTTGAGAAAATTATGGAATTGACTAGTATTGCAGGATTATTATCCAATTAATCAGAATTGGAGATTGTGGAGCAATACGGTTTAAAGGTTGTTTGAAAAGTTTTTTATATCAAGTTCGTATAATTAGTTATAATTCCCACAGTCATTGCACCCCACCC
>NZ_NOLK01000394.1:0-1125 GCF_002245985.1 Nostoc sp. 'Peltigera membranacea cyanobiont' 232 | reverse complement strand
GTTATAGCGGTATGCATTTGAATGAGATACGAACTTATGTACTACAAGGATTGTGTACTGAAATTAATAGTTACCTAGAAAACTTTAGACTGGTTCTAAATATTCAGTGAAACAGTAGCAACAATGAGTAAACCAGTTATGAATATCTTGGAGAGAGACTTTTTGAAAAGCCGTATCAATGGCTTGAGCTAAGTCATTATAGGTACGAGGCGCAAGAGAACGAATAAACTCTTTGAGCTTTGACCAACAGTTTTCTATGGGAGAGAAATCAGGGGAATAGGCAGAGAGAAAGTGTAGAGTTGCTCCTGCTTGTTCTAGGATCGGGCGTAACTCGGCTTCTTGATGAATGGAGGCGTTGTCCATGACCACGCAGGCTCCCGGCCAGAGGTTGGGTACTAATCGCTGGGCAATAAATGCTTCAAAAGTTAGTCCATCTACTGCTCCTACAATAGCAATAGAAGCAACAACACCCCGTAATGCGATCGCACCGATGAGACTGACATTTCGACCTCGTTGTTGAGGACGAGTTCCATAAGCTCTTTGTCCTGATAATGCCCGTCCAAATCGGCGAGTCATTCCTAAGTTCACTCCCGCTTCATCTATAAAGACTAAATTCTCCACAGGTAAGATGGTCATTCTTTGTCGGTACTCTCTTCGCAAGTTTTGAACTCGGTCTGGAAAGTCTTTCACTGGCGTGAAGCGTTTTTTTTTGCGGGTCAATCCCAAACGAGTCAATACACGACTAATGGTCGAGCTACTCACCTGAACCTGAGTCTGTTCATTTAGTTGTTCTCTCAACTCCTCTAAGGTGGCATCATTCTTCTGTTCTACTAGTTCTCCCAGAACTATTATGTTTTCTGGACTTAGTTTCAGGCTTTGACCTCCTCCATGACTCTTGGGTTCTAGTGTTCCCTTCTCTGTGTATTGTTTGAGTAGTTTATATATAAAACTTGGGGCAACTCGGAACCGCTCTGCTAACTTACGTTGAGATATAGATTCCCGTTCATAGGTTTCCGTAATTTTCCGCCGCAAATCTATAGAGTATGGTTTCATTGCTGACAATTTTGACTCATTTTCTCTTTATAGTACATTTGATTGTCTCTCACTCAACTGAAAACCGCTATA
>NZ_NOLK01000393.1:0-1151 GCF_002245985.1 Nostoc sp. 'Peltigera membranacea cyanobiont' 232 | reverse complement strand
TAACGAGTGCTGCGTGGTACATCGTCAAGATTGATTTTTAGATAGTCTGCCAGCGCGACTAGGAATTGCTGACCTGTGTATTGAACTTCTTCGGCATCATAGAAGTGTTTAAAGGCTTGCCAGCGTTCGCTAAAATCAGAGGTTCTAAAAGAAAAGGCTGAACACTTACGCTTCATAAGAGCATAGGTTTCAACAATGCTTATGGCTTTTTCGGATTCAATGGAGAGCGAGAAATATTGCTTCAAGGATGCGACTGTGCGATACCAAGTGATATCTGAAATGCCTTTTCCCGTGATGCCCTCGTAAGTTTCTTTGAGCAAGCGATACTTAGCTACATATTTTTTTGTTGCCACATTAACTCTGTTTTATTACTTGAGTGTGTATAAAATTGACCGACTATCCGTAAATTCCAGTTATTTGACAGGCTTATTTAGCTAGAAACAGTTATCCTGATACGCCAAATTAGCTAGGCACTATCAATAACCTTGGATTTGGGACTTTAGACAAATGTTTTAGCCTTGGTTTTATCGGCTATAACCATGCAATAACAAGGTTTGTCAGCTTTGATGACATACTGACACTTTCTCGTTTACCCCTACGAATACGCCCCTTTTGGACTAGTTGACGCGCTTGTACCAAAGCCTTTGGATGTTTTGCGCGGTACTAGATGTTACCAAGGGTTAGAACAAACTCAACTGTATTGAGTTGTTAGTTATCTCTGCTGTGTGCTGTTTATATAAGCTCGGCACTTCGTAGCAGCGTCTTAGCACCTTGTCACGATTGAGCTTTAAGTCAGCGCTCTTAGACTGACGCGGTAAAGGACGGAAATAATATTGTGTGTGGTTGATACTATCGCTACTGGTTAAATATCTGTACAGGGTTCCATCGATCCAGTAAGTCTTGCTCTGGCTCAATAGCGTGACGCATCCTACAAGCTGTTTATCAATCATCATTCTTGTCTCCCGCGACACACGCGCCCGTCAAGCTTGCACCCAGGAAGACCGCGATAGAGGCGATCGCGCTTCCTTCAAAAATTTTGGCGTTGTAAATCCATGTCGGCTGATATTCCTCACCTCTGCTTTGTTCAATGCGGTCAACGCCGTGACAAAAGATAGTACCAACAACCATAAAACTAGTAGTTAGTAAGCTCA
>NZ_NOLK01000392.1:0-1157 GCF_002245985.1 Nostoc sp. 'Peltigera membranacea cyanobiont' 232 | reverse complement strand
GGGACTTCCAGAAAATAAACTATTCCATTAACAATAATGATAATCATTTTAAAGGGGAATGAAGTGGCTGCCGTAGGCAGCCACTTCATTCCCCTTTTGTAGTAATTTAAATAATGACGCTTATTTTTGAGTGTGGTAACTGATGGCCATAGTATTAACTGATTCTCTCAAAAAGTTGTTGATTGAAACTGCATTTCAATTAAAAGGTGCAGCAAAACGAAAATTTATGGCACAGACAGTTCAGGGCTTAGGTTTAGGAGGGCAAAGGCTTGCACAATCAGAATTAGGATGGAATCGAGATACTATTAGGAAAGGAATAAAAGAATTGGAAAGTGGTATTACTTGTGTTGATAACATGAGTGGCAAAGGGCGTTATAAAGCAGAAGAACACTTGCCAAATCTTTTAGAAGATATAAAAAATATAGTAGATTCGCAAAGTCAAACTGATCCTAGTTTTAAAAGTCAAAGACTATATAGCAGACTCAGTGCAGCCGAAGTCAGAAAGCAATTAATTGAAAAATATGGTTATAGTGATGAAATTTTACACACATCAGAAACAATTCGAGTCAAATTAAATAATTTAGGTTACAAGCTCAGAAGGGTAAAGAAAATTCAACCTCAAAAAAAATCCCACAAACTGATGCAATCTTTGAGCAGTTAGACATAATAAATCAAGATGCTTCGGAAGATAAGAGTGTTTTACGTCTAAGTATGGACGCAAAAGCCCGCGTTAAGATTGGCTCATTTGATCGAGGGGGTAAAAGCCGAAATGGAGCGAAAGCTGATGACCATGATTTTAATCCAAAAACAACTGTAACTCCTTATGGTATCTTCCTTCCAGAACTTGATGAGCTATTTTTATACTTTACAGAATCGAAAGTTACAAGCGATTTTATTGTTGATATTTTAGAAGATTTTTGGTTATCAGAAAAGCATCGTTTTTCTGATATTCAAACCCTACTTCTCAATCAAGATAATGGTCCGCAGAATAGTTCACGTCGTACCCAATTTATGAAACGTATAGTAGAGTTTGCCCACAAACATCAAGTAAACATACGTTTAGCTTACTACCCTCCATATCATAGTAAATATAATCCGATAGAAAGGACATGGGCAATACTAGAGAATCATTGGAATGGCAGCATTTTAGATGAAGT
>NZ_NOLK01000391.1:0-1171 GCF_002245985.1 Nostoc sp. 'Peltigera membranacea cyanobiont' 232 | reverse complement strand
CGGGAGCATCCCATTTTTGCAAAAACATTAGATAGCAAGTTGACCATTGAGGTAGGCACAGCGAAGTTGTAGTATGGACGGCACATTGGCAGGATTCCACTGAGCACCAGAAAGTTTCAACCTCAGACCGATTTGTTTAATAGCAGACTCCACAGATCCAGAACCAATAGAGCAAATCTGTTCCGCCTGATAGTAGCCGTAATTGATAATCCGACTTCGATGCTTGTTCAAATATGCACAAAAATTCTTTGCTTGTTTTTTGGCTAAATCAACAAACAAAGCGATCGTTGCATCTACCTCACCAATCCAGAGTAAGTTTTCTGCAAGCTTTAGTCGTTTGAGAGAACCACCAACTTTATAGAGGTTTTCCCGCAAATGATACCAATCGAGGATCTCCAGTCGGGTTGAGGAACTGCCAATTTCAGTAAATAATTTCCAAACACCATCATGCCCATCCCCCAAGCACACTAATGGGGTGACTAGCCTCTGTGAGTTAACCCAATCCAAAAGGGATTGGTGATCGTGAAAAAAAGCGCCATAATAAATTCCGCCTAAGCGTACCGCTTTATAATCACGCCACTCACATTCTTGTCCTTTTGGTGTTCGCAACCGCACCTTACCCCCGTCCAAACTCACTTCAGAAACCGCTTGCAATGCCGATGGTTGTGGCAGATCCTGTCTGCTCACCAATCGGTGTAGTGTGCTATGTCCGACTTTCACTCCCGTTAATGCTTCTAGTTCCAACTCGGCATTTTGGTAGGACTCATTGGCACATAGTCTGAAGCTACATTTCTCTAATACTGGACTCAGGTGACTTCTTGGCTCCAGTCCCAATTTTTGCGCTTGCTTTTCCGTGATCGGCAACTCCCCTACACAACTTTTGATTTGTCTGGGTCGTCCTTTATTTGTGCCTGTAGTTTGTTCGATAAAAAAAAGGCGATTTCGGGACTGACGTACTCCAGCATCTGCGATCGCACTGTTTTTTCGATTCCTTCCAAACTCTCTAACTCGGATGGTGATGTATTTTTATACAGGATTGCCGCGATTTCTTTTACTGCTGCTTGTAACCGTTCTTTTTCTTCGGGGGTCATGCCTATGGTTTAAGTCAGTATTGTGTTCTCCCCATACTACACTCATGAATCAGTATTTCTGCAAAAATGGGATGCTCCCT
>NZ_NOLK01000390.1:0-1242 GCF_002245985.1 Nostoc sp. 'Peltigera membranacea cyanobiont' 232 | reverse complement strand
GTTGGGAATCTCGCGTTGGGCAGGCACTGGTGGTAGTTATCGGACAATATTAAGATTCTTTCAGACAGTAATACCTTGGGCAACGTTGTTTTGGCTATTTTTCCGTAAGCATTTGTTCCGTGCAAATGAGGTGTATTTGCTGGCAGGAGATGAAGTTGTAATCAGTAAATCAGGGAAACAAACTTATGGGCTGGATAGATTTTTTTCGAGCCTCGTCAGCAAACCTATATTAGGGCTATCTTTTTTTACATTATCATTAGTAAGTGTTAAGCGAAGACACTCATTTCCTTTTTCATTTAGAACAGGTAATCAAGAGCGATGTAGAAAAAAGTAGTGTATCGCCAAGAAAAGAAATCAAACCCAAAGAAAAACGTGGACGTGGGCGACCAAAAGGTAGTAAAAATAAAAACAAAACAGAAGTAATTCTCACATCTGAATTACTAAGAATTAAGAAGATGATTAATGAGTTGGTCAAGTTAATAGCTAACTTTATCCCCCTAACTTACTTAGTCTTAGACGGTCATTTTGGAAACAATAATGCCTTGCAAATGGTTCGGCAAGTTAACTTGCACATAATTTCCAAGTTGCGCCATGATTCCGCATTGTATATACCCTATCAACATCCTGACTCCAATAGTCGCTCTCGTCGTAAATACGGTGATAAGATTGACTACTGTAACATACCTGATAAATATTTATGTAAAAGTACCATTGAAGACGATATCAAAACTGATATTTATCAAGCTACTTTACTCCACAAGGAATTTGCCCAAGCACTGAATATAGTTATTTTGGTCAAAACCAATCTTAAAACTAATGCTCATAGTCATGTAATCCTATTTTCTAGTGACCTAAAGTTGTCATACGAAAAGATAATCGATTACTATAAACTGCGCTTTCAAATCGAGTTTAACTTTCGTGATGCGAAGCAGTTTTGGGGATTGGAAGATTTTATGAATTTAAGTCAAACTGCTGTAACTAATGCTGTTAATCTAGCATTCTTTATGGTCAACTTATCCCATCATCTTCTATCTGATTTCCGTCTCCTTAATCCTGACTCCGGCATTATTGATCTTAAAGCTCACTATCGTGGTTTTCGATATGTCCGTGAAATGTTAAAAATGCTTCCCGAAATCCCTGAGCCTATTTTATTAAACCAGATTTTTGCCAAGCTTACTGCTTTAGGTCGCATTCATCCCGTTTCTACAGGCGTTGAACCCTCGTAAATTGGCAATGGTATTG